>NZ_SJXG01000054.1:0-4542 GCF_012027885.1 Brevibacterium sp. LS14 | reverse complement strand
AACACTCCCGGTCGGCGGGGGTCTGATCGGTGGAGTGTGCAGATGGCGCGGGTGGGGTTGTCGTTCAGCGACAGGTCGGAGATCTCGGCGGCCTCGAAAGCGGGCTGGTCGGTGCGGAGGATCGCCCGTCACCTGGGGCGTTGCCCGTCGGTGATCTCGCGGGAGCTTCACCGGAACTCGACGAAGACCCGCGGCTACCAGGCCGTGACCGCAGACGTCAGAGCGCAGCGTCGGCGAGCTCGCCCGCAGCAGCGGAAGGTCGCGGGGGATCCGGTGCTGCAGGCGAGGGTGGACGCCGACCTGGCCGCGTCCTGGACGCCGAACGAGATAGCGGGCCGGTTGCGTCTGGAGGCGACAGACCCGACCGTTGAACGCATGGCGAACTCTCCTGACGCACGCGGCCGAACCGTCTCCGGTGAGGCTATCTACCAGTACATCTACGCAATCCCGAAGGGTGAGCTCGCCCGCAAGGGCATCTTCCTGCAGTCCAAGCGGACCAAGCGCCGACCACGTACGACCGGGCGGACGCGCGGTGGCCCAATCGTAGGTATGGTCCCGATCGCGGAGCGAGGTGAGGACGCCGCCCAGCGTCGGGTGCCGGGGCACTGGGAGGGTGACCTGATCATCGGGAAGAACGGCACCTCGTGCGCGGCGACGCTGGTGGAGCGGATGAGCGGGTTCACCGGGCTGCTGGCCCTGCCCTCGAAACACGCCGAGCCAACCGCTGACGCGGTCATCGAGTTTTTCAACGACCTGCCCGAGATGATGAAGGCATCGTTGGCGTGGGACCAGGGCAGCGAGATGGCCCAGCACGCGAAGGTCTCCCTGGCCACGGCGATGCCGGTCTACTTCGCCGATCCCCACTCGCCCTGGCAGAGGCCCAGCAACGAGAACACGAACCGGCTCTACCGGGAGTATCTGCCCAAGGGCACGGTGATCCCCGATCACCAGCCCTACCTCACCACCATCGCCGAGGAGATCAACAATCGACCCCGCCGCCGACTGGGCTATCTCACGCCCACCGAGGCATTCGCTCGACTGCTCGCCGGCGAGCCCCATGTTGCTTCGACGCCTTGACATCGCCCCCACCCCCGCCTAAGTGAAAGTTTCAGCTTGATTCCGTGTCGTTAACGTGTCGCGACTTCACCTTGGCCAACATCGCGTTGTAAAGACTGGTGACCCAAGGAGCCCTATCTGTCGATATACCGGCTAATCTCGTCCGGGGAATATCGATACATGCCTCCTACTGCGATAGCAGCGAGATCACCTCGACCGCGAAGACGGTTGACATGCTGTACTGAGCAATTCAGTATTTCTGCCACCTGTTTCGCCGTGAGCAACCGTTCGAGATTGATCAACTCCGCTCACCTTCGCCGCCTGAACCGCGTCCGAATTCATGTCGATCGAGCCACTCGTCGACAGCTGATTGCCTTGTACCTCTTGTTCGCTTGCGCCACGAGGTGCCGACTTCAATCCATTTGGGTACACGGTCGCCTCCATCCCCACGATCGAGACCCCGGTCGTTGTGCAGCTTAGATTTCGAGCAACCGATCTGCTCGGCCACCTCATCATCGGTGAGAAGTCGGTTCATTTGCCCTCTCCCCCTCCCTGATCACTAACAAAGCGGAACCGGGTGATACCCCGGGCTTCAAGATCGCCGGTACTCGGGCCACGGAAAGTGTGGGTGCGTTCCGCAGCTTCGCGGGTCGTGCCCTCTAGTAAGCGGCGAACACCTTCGGTGAGAGTTCGACCGGCACGCTGAATTGCTTCGTCGTAGATGGACAAGCGGATCCTCCTGGTTGTTCTTCTGTGCGGACTCTCCCAAGCTTGAGGGATAGCACGGACACGACCGTGTTGATTGCTACGAATCCGACAAGCTTTGGCAATAAATCTGTGACGACATCAGTGCAGAGGCGAGTTCAGCGATTCGGCATGCACGAACTCTACTTCGAGACGAAAATCTCATCGCGTTCGGTCACCAGATCTGAGACCACAACTACGCGAGAGTTGAGAATATGGATGCAGGGACACTGGCCGGAATCGCCGCGATACTCTTCGGATTAGCCGCATTGATCAAAGCAACCACTGGCCTTCTGAGCCTCTTCATCAGGAAGAAGCAAAAGAAATAAGGGATCCCCGGTTAGAGCAAGAGCAAATTGCTCCAACCGGGGAAATCGGGTCCCTCATTCTACGTTCATGAACAAGGAATTCGCTACCATCGGCCTCGCCGTCCTCGACCTCAGCCCATGACAGCCGACCCGACCGCCTCGCCGCTGACAGAACCCGACCCCCACGGAGGAGACCCGATGTTCCGGCACCTCACGACCAGCCTGACGCTGCTCGCCCTCGGCTGGGCAGCCGATCCCACGTCGTCGCCGGGGCAGACCTCTGTCCCCCGCCGCACGGCGCGCCACCGCCGCCAGATCATCGACGGCTCCGGTTCGGGCTTTTCCCTTGCGCGAACCGGCCGCGATCATCTCGACCGTGACCGCCCCGATCGCGGAGACGTCCCCGGCTGGGTCCTCATCACACTCGCGACGGTGCCCACAGCAATCATCAACCTCGAAATGCCTGTTCAGGATCATATTGGCGGCGCCGACCAAAAGATCCGTGTGAGCTAGATCAAGCCTGGACTTTCGCCAGGAGAGTAAGTCCACAGGCGAACCAGGAGTTCGGGTCTCGATTCGATCACAATCTCGACATCGCTCGTGCATCCCTGCACCCTTTCGGTCGGCTACTGCTTAGTATCAACCCACCTCACTCCGACGCTCGGTCGCATCGTGGCTGCCGAGGCGGAGCTAGCAGAATTGGAATCGCGTGAAGCCACCCAAGGTAGTTCTGGCGATAGGCATGTCGATCCTGCTTGCCGCAGGCGTCTCGTCTCCCGCATCCGCAGAAGAAGACGAAGATGCGCAAATTGCCTCCTCAACCATGCTGCAGTACGAAGCATGGTCCGAAAGAGTCGAGACGGACGCACTCAATATGTCGGAAGAGGAAATCCTTCGACAGGCTGGCGACACCCGGGAGTACGTGGAAACGACGGTGACGCTCGGGGGCCAGGTCGCTTCTCGAAGTGCCGAATCATCCGAGGAAGAAAATGCCCGCTTCGTAAAGTGCACCGCGAGAATTGACTACCCGCATTACTCAAATGGAGCACGTGGAGCTATATACAAGACTAGGTACAAATGCGAGTCGAAAGGAGTCAGCACCAAAATCAGCCTGCGAGTCAGGGGCTTACTCAGTCTGTATCCTGCTGCCAGTTCAAGCTCGCGGCCGGGAAAGGCTCAGACAAGGGCTCGGAGCGATGCGAGAATTACACTCACGGCCAATACTGGGAGGTTCTCCGATCCATACTACACCCCGGTCGTGGGATCGAACGGCGGCAGAGGAACGGGCTTCTGGAACGGCACAAGCACGTGGATCATCACCAGCCACCCATCCCTCGCGGGCAAGCGAACGGCGATGTCAAGGCGTCGAAGCAACATGGGGCTCGCCGGCGAGCAGTCGAGCGAATGCCTCGGTGGGCGTGAGATAGCCCAGTCGGCGGCGGGGTCGATTGTTGATCTCCTCGGCGATGGTGGTGAGGTAGGGCTGGTGATCGGGGATCACCGTGCCCTTGGGCAGATACTCCCGGTAGAGCCGGTTCGTGTTCTCGTTGCTGGGCCTCTGCCAGGGCGAGTGGGGATCGGCGAAGTAGACCGGCATCGCCGTGGCCAGGGAGACCTTCGCGTGCTGGGCCATCTCGCTGCCCTGGTCCCACGCCAACGATGCCTTCATCATCTCGGGCAGGTCGTTGAAAAACTCGATGACCGCGTCAGCGGTTGGCTCGGCGTGTTTCGAGGGCAGGGCCAGCAGCCCGGTGAACCCGCTCATCCGCTCCACCAGCGTCGCCGCGCACGAGGTGCCGTTCTTCCCGATGATCAGGTCACCCTCCCAGTGCCCCGGCACCCGACGCTGGGCGGCGTCCTCACCTCGCTCCGCGATCGGGACCATACCTACGATTGGGCCACCGCGCGTCCGCCCGGTCGTACGTGGTCGGCGCTTGGTCCGCTTGGACTGCAGGAAGATGCCCTTGCGGGCGAGCTCACCCTTCGGGATTGCGTAGATGTACTGGTAGATAGCCTCACCGGAGACGGTTCGGCCGCGTGCGTCAGGAGAGTTCGCCATGCGTTCAACGGTCGGGTCTGTCGCCTCCAGACGCAACCGGCCCGCTATCTCGTTCGGCGTCCAGGACGCGGCCAGGTCGGCGTCCACCCTCGCCTGCAGCACCGGATCCCCCGCGACCTTCCGCTGCTGCGGGCGAGCTCGCCGACGCTGCGCTCTGACGTCTGCGGTCACGGCCTGGTAGCCGCGGGTCTTCGTCGAGTTCCGGTGAAGCTCCCGCGAGATCACCGACGGGCAACGCCCCAGGTGACGGGCGATCCTCCGCACCGACCAGCCCGCTTTCGAGGCCGCCGAGATCTCCGACCTGTCGCTGAACGACAACCCCACCCGCGCCATCTGCACACTCCACCGATCAGACCCCCGCCGACCGGGAGTGTT
>NZ_SJXG01000053.1:0-154383 GCF_012027885.1 Brevibacterium sp. LS14 | reverse complement strand
CGCCACCGCCGGTTGCGGTCGAAAACCGGTGGAAAATGGGCCCGATCGCTCGATTTTCCTCGGTTTCTCGACCACAAACGGGTGGGCACACCCACAAACGGGTGGGCAGGGCCACTCGGCCCGCACCGGGCTGCTCACATGATCGAGACTTCGCCGAGGCGGCGCGGTTCGACGCGCACCTGCGAGGAGCGGACGACGACGGATCCGCCGAGGACGAACGAGAGCGTCTCGTCGAGGTCCCGTTCGTCGGCGGTGACGATGTCACGATAGCGTCCCTTGATCCGCACCTCGGCGGTGGCAGGGGTGAGCTCGAGGTCGCCGCCCGAGGAAGTGAGACTGACCTTGGGTTCCCGCACGATCGACCATTCGACATCCCCGAGGATCTCGTTGTCGGTCTCGTAGCCGAATACGCACCCCGAGGGCATGAGGGTCTTCGCCTTGACACAGTTGCGCAGGTGCTCGTCGACCTGCTCGGCGACGGCCTGCTCGAGCTTCGCGGTCGGCTGCGGCGCCAGGGAGATCTTCGGCGAGTCCCCGGGGGCGGTGACCTCGGCGCGCTCGGACTTCGACTTGAGGAACGTTGCGTCGAAGCCGACGAGGTAGGTCGCCGGGAACAGCACCGGAACCTCCCCCGCGGAGACGCTGAATCCATTGACCGTCGCCGTCGAGGACCCGGAGACGTCGAGGTCGAGGGTCGGCCAGGCCTTCTGCTCGATCGCCCAGCGGTCGAAGAGCCCCGCGGCGGCCGGCAGCCGGACGAGGTCGAGGTCGACACTGTGCGTCTGCGAGGAGAGGACGTAGGAGAGGCGGACCTTCGCCCGGTCGCCGTCGGTCGAGACGGTCTCAGCGGAGGCTTCGCGGGGCAGGTCGGGGGCGGCGGAGAGCACGTCCTGGCTCAGCGCCAGCGTCGAACCGGGAGTGGGGGAGGAGAGGTAGGAGAAGGCACGCTCGGCGTTGCCCTGCTCGATCGCTGACATGTACGCCTCGACGGTGCGCGCCGGGGTGTAGACGGTGAGGTTGAGCAGAGGCACCGAGGCGACGGTGAGCACGATGACGACGAGGGCGGAGATGAGAAGGGTGCGCGACGTTCGCATGGCCTCTCCTCATCGGCTCGGGGGATGTCCCGGTCGGCGGGCGGCTCCGCTGTCTCCGGGTGGGGATGTCGAATCCAGTTTAGTGGACAGCGAGCCTGCCGCCGTCACGTACCGGGCCCGGCCCCCTTCATCGCGCGGGAGCGGGTCTGCTCATCTCGCGGGTGCGGGTCCGGTCCGCCTCATTCGACGGAGT
This sequence comes from Brevibacterium sp. LS14, assembly GCF_012027885.1. NCBI lineage: Bacteria > Bacillati > Actinomycetota > Actinomycetes > Micrococcales > Brevibacteriaceae > Brevibacterium > Brevibacterium sp. LS14. Next base: position 153,096 of record NZ_SJXG01000053.1, on the reverse strand, counting down.
AGGCCCGCAGCTGTGAGGTGTCGACGTCGACGAAGACGTGGGTGCCCACCCTGACGTTGGCGCGCAGCTCGGTGAGGGACTCGCCGAGGCCGGGGTGGAGGACCCCGTAGGCCGTGCCATCCGTGCCCCCGAGATCGGTGAGATCGGCGAGGTCGACATCGAGGGCGAGCCCCATCTCCGTATCGACGGGAGAGAGCTTCGCCTGGATCGCCGACCCGCGGTCCCGAAGTCCGACGACGATCGCTTCGAAGACCGCCGCCGAGGTGAAGGCAGGGTCGTGCTCGTCGAGTGAGACGTGGGCTGCTCGCCACGGCAGGGTGACGAAGACCTTGCCGTCGAGTTCGGTCCGGGCCCGGACGGCCGAGTGGCCGATCGACAGCCACCCCTTGCGGGCGAGGCCCGACCAGATGTTCACTCCGGTGAGTTCGGCGGGCAGGGAGCCGCGCGGTTCGGAGACGACGGTCGCGAGCGGACCGAGGGCGACGAGTTCGCCCTTCTCGATGTTCGCGACGCCAGCCTCGGCGATGATGAAGTCCGTCAGCGTCGTCGAGGAGAGCACGATTCCGCGTCCCTGCGCGGCGGCGAGGTCGGCGAGCCGGGCGCGCAGACCGGTGCGGATGTGGCCGGGCACCTCGGCGAAAGGGTCGATGAAGGTCAGCCATTCGCGGCCGGTCGACCAGGCGAGGGCGAGGACGAGCTTGGCGCGGGTCGCGGCATCGAGGTCGCCGATGCGGGTCCGCAGCACCGAGGTCTCGAGTCCGAATTCGCTCAGCGCCGCCGCTGATGCCGCCTCCCCGGGATCGGCATCGGCGGCGCGCAGATACGACGTCACCCACCTGCGCACACGCAGACGTCCCGACCGGAATCCGGTCGGGAGCTGTGGGGGTGGTGCGACACCGGGCTGGGCGGCCGCGGACAGCACCACCTCAGTGGTGCTGTCCGGGCTGCCCATGAGTCCGAGAACCGTCCCCGCTCGGAGACGACCGAGGTCGATCGGGCGCCCTCCGAGGTGCAGCCCCGCCAGGGACAGTTCGCGGCTCAACGGATCGTCAGAACTCCGCAGGATCGTCGGCGGCCGCGTCGGCGCGTCGACGGGTGATGACGACGGCTGCCGCGCCGACGACGAGGAGTCCCGCGCCGAGCGCGAGTCCGGTCATCTCGGCACCGGTGCGGGGCAGGTCGTTCGAGGCGCCGCTGCCGGAACCGCTGCCGGAGCCATTTCCGCTGCCGGAGCCGTTGCCGTTCTCGGACACATCGGTGCCGTTGGTGACGACGGTGAAGCTTCCGCCCTGCGGCTTGTCGAAGCTCTCGGCCTGGACACGGACGTTGTACGTGCCGAGCACGGCCTTGACCTTGGCCTGGACGCCGAAGGTCGCCTTGCCCTCGGAGTCGGCTTCCTTCGACATCGTGTAGCGGTCGACCTTGCCCTGGGCATGCTCGACGACGATCGTGATCTTCTCACCGGGCTGGGCACCGGTGACGCCGAGCGTGACGCCCTTGTTGAGGAAGTCCTCGGAGGTGATCTCCGTGGGGTCGATGATGAGGGCCTGCGGTGCCGCGGCCGGCTGCTTGTCGTCCTTCGCCCCCTCGTCGGTCGAATCGGTCGACTTCTCCGAGGGCGTGCCGGTCTCCGACGGTTCAGCCGTCTTGGACGGCTCTCCGGTCTCGGACGGGGTGTCGGTGGGAGCGGGGCCCGTCTGCGTCGGCGAGGGCTGACCGGTCTCCGACGGCGTCGGATCCGCAGTCTTGCTCGGCGTCTGCGTCGGGGTCTCCGTCTTCGTCTCCGACGGGGTGGGCTTCGCCGTCTCGGTCGGCTTCGCGGTCTCCGTCGGCTTCGCGGTCTCGGTCGGAGCCGGCGCGGTCGTCGACGGGGACTCCGTCTTCGTCTCCGACGGGGTGGGCTTCGCCGTCTCGGTCGGCTTCGCGGTCTCCGTCGGCGTTCCGGTCTCGGACGGGTCCGGCGAGGCGGTGTCCGTGGGAGCCGGGGCGGTCGGACGCTCGCAGGTGTTGCCGGCGCCCGAATCGTCCTTGTCCGAGTCCTTCGCGACGACCTCGAAGGTCACCTTCGAGGAGTCCTTCTCGGACTTGAGGTCGGTGAGGTAGAGCGTGTACGTCCCGAGCGGCACCTGAGCGCCTTCGGTGGTCGAGAAGAAGTAGGTCCCGTTGACCTTCCCGTTCTCATCGACGGTGAGCTTCGTCTCCGGGGTGTACTTCGTGCCGTCGGTGCCGACGACCGTCACGGTCGCCTTCTCATCGGCGGTGAATCCGGTGCCGGAGAACCCGATGCCCTCCTTCTTGTCCACGATCTCTTCCCGACTGACCTGCGCCGCGGACACAGTGGCCTGCGGGGTGTCGCTGTCGGGGACGGTGGAGTCGCTCTGGGGCCCGGCGCCGTCATAGGCGCAGAGCGGGCCCTGGGGCACCGTAGGAGACGCGGTCGACGCGAACGCGGGAGCGCCGGCGAGACCGGTCAGTGCAACGGCTACTGCGGGGGCAAGCACAAGACGCGAGGTCTTCACAGTAATGCCTTTCGGTTGATGTCAACCCACAAAAGGCGATGGAACTCCCGGCATTCCCTGGCTGAGAAGAGGAAGGCACCATCGTGCGCGGGTTCGTACAGCACCCCACTCTAAAGCATTCACTCAGGCGCATGGCGAGACACACGGAGGCAATTCAAGGATTTATCGCAGGATCGTTATCAATTCGTGACAAAGTAACGGCGTGTCGCACCCGACTCCTGCCTCGCCGAGGTGGTTCCCCGCCTCGCTGCCCCCGTCGTGACTGCGCGCCGGGGTCCGATCCGACTACCATCAGGGGTGTGACTCTCCTTTCCGACCGCGACATCCGCGCCGAACTCGAATCCGGTCGCATCGCGCTGGACCCCTGTGACCTCTCGCTCATCCAGCCTGCGAGCGTCGACGTCTGCCTCGACCGCTACTTCCGGCTCTTCGACAACCACAAGTACGCGGTCATCGATCCCTCGCTCGAACAGCCCGAGCTCACCCGCTTCGTCGAGGTCGATCCGGCCGAGCCCTTCGTCCTCCACCCCGGGGAGTTCGTCCTCGCCTCGACCCATGAGCTCGTCACCCTGCCCGACGACGTCGCGGCCAGGCTCGAGGGGAAGTCCTCGCTCGGCCGTCTCGGTCTGCTCACGCATTCGACGGCGGGGTTCATCGACCCGGGATTCACCGGTCATGTCACCCTCGAGCTCTCGAACGTCGCCACGCTGCCGATCACGCTGTGGCCGGGGATGAAGATCGGCCAGCTCTGCTTCTTCCGGCTCAGCTCCGCCGCCGAGGTCCCCTACGGCTCCGAGGCCACAGGCAGCCGGTACCAGGGTCAGCGCGGCCCCACGGCCTCACGGTCGCACGCGAACTTCTTCCGGAGGGCCATGTGATCACCCGGCGGGAGCTGAGGAGGCAGCGGGAGCAGTCCGGCGGCGGTGCCCCCGCCGTCGAGGGACTCGCCGCGGACCTGCGCGGACGCCACCTCCTCCTCCTCGACGCCGAGATCGAGGTCTCCGACGTCCTCGCCCTCGTCCACAACAGGCTCCCCGACGTGCCGCCGCGCCTGAACGAGAACGATCAGGTCCGTCTCTCCCGCCATTCGCGGCTCAGTGCCGGGGTCGACCTCGACGAGGCGACGGTCGCCGCGCTCGAGATCCCCGAGTGGTCCCGTCGCGCCGTCGTCCTCGACACTCCGCGCGACCGGGAGCCCGCGCCGCCGCCGGAATGGTTCGAGGACGCGGACGGACTCCATGAGGCGTTTCCCGCGGGCCTTCCCGACCGTGAGGAGGAGCGCGCGCTCAGCCTCCTCATCTCCATCGCCTCGCGCCTGCATCTGGCCATCCGCCTCGCCGACGAGGACGGGATGGGCACCCGCGTGCTCGTGCCCGATCCCGAGGCGAAGGTCGATCTCTACCTCTACTCCCCGTACTGGCTCGACCCCGATGTCGCCCTCTCGCTCGTGCGCACCCATGCCCCGCATGCCTTCCAGCAGGAGCTGCCGACCCCCGATGCCGCGGTGCTCGCGCAGACCTCGCTCGACGATCCTCTCTTCGACTCCTCCGCACCCGTCGTCCTCGACGGCTACTCCCTCCTCATCCCGCTCGGCGAGATCGACGAGGCGGCCGGGGCGATCGAGATCCGCGTGACCGAGGCCGAATGGGTGCCCCCGATCGTGCGGGCGAGCACCGAGCTGCCGCAGATCGAGTACCACGTCCACTGGATGGACGCCGAAGAGGTCCGCTACCGCCCAGGCCATGATCGCCGCTTCCGGCAGATGCGCGCCGAGGTGGCCGCCCTCGTCGATCGGATCGGCGCCGAGCTGCTCTCCCGGAGCGACGGCATCGGCCTCGATGAGAACGGGTTCCTTGTCACATCGGCGCAGCTGCGGGCCTGATCGGGCACGGCAGGCGGCATCATCGTGTGACGGTCCGTCTCGGGTGCTCCGCGCCGGTCCGTTGATTGGGAGAACGACCACTTTCCATGCGAAAATACTGTTGAGCAGGTCTCGATCGCCACACAACGGAAAATGACGGAGGTGTCCGCCGGTGATAGCCATGACAGGAGCCTTTTTCGGGGCTGCTGTCATTGCCTACCCGCTCGTCCGACTGCTCGGCCGCAACGCCTTCCTGCTGCTGGCCCTCGTCCCGCTCGCCGGCCTCGTCTACACCCTGACGACCGCCTCGGCGATCTTCGGGCCCGGGGGAGCCCCGCTCACCGAGACGCTCGACTGGCTGCCCGCGCTCGACCTCGAGGGCGTCTTCCGCCTCGACGTCCTCTCGTGGATCATGAGCCTCATCGTCACCGGGGTCGGCACGCTCGTCCTCGTCTACTGCTCGCGCTACTTCCCCGCCGACGAACCCGGCCTCGCCCGCTTCGCCGCCGTCTTCATGGCGTTCGCGGGGATGATGTACGGACTCGTCGTCGCCGACGAGCTCCTCATGCTCTTCGTCTTCTGGGAGGGCACGACGATCTTCTCGTACCTCCTCATCGGCCACAGCCAGTCCCGCCGCCGCTCCCGGCAGGCGGCGCTGCAGGCGCTCATCGTCACCACCGCCGGCGGTCTGGCGATGTTCGTCGGGATGGTCCTCCTCATCGTCACCACCGGCACCGGACGCATCTCCGTCCTCGTCGAGCGCGCCGAACTCGGCCTCGACACCGGACCCCTCGTCGTCACCGCCGTCGTCCTCCTCCTCGTCGGAGCGATCTCGAAGTCGGCCCTGCTGCCGTTCCACTTCTGGCTGCCCGGTGCCATGGCCGCTCCGACCCCGGTGAGCGCCTACCTCCATGCCGCGGCGATGGTCAAAGCCGGCATCTACCTCGTCCTCCGGCTCGCACCCGGCTTCCACACGCTTCCCGGCTGGACGGAGATCCTCCTCACCGCGGGCCTGCTGACGATGTTCATCGGCGCGTGGCAGGCCCTGCGCCAGACCGACCTCAAGCTCCTCCTCGCCTTCGGCACCGTCTCCCAGCTCGGCTTCCTCACGGTGGTCTCCTCGTTCGGCACACCGGACATCACCAAGGCCGCGCTCGCCCTCCTCGTCTCCCACGCGCTCTTCAAGGCCTGCCTCTTCCTCTGTGTGGGCATCATCGACCACCGAGCCGGCACCCGTGACCTCACGAAGCTCTCCGGCGGCTGGCGCGCCTTCCCCGTCGTCGCCGTGTGTGCGACGATCTCGGCGGCATCGATGGCGGGTCTGCCCCCGACCTTCGGCTTCGTCGCGAAGGAGGCGGTGTACTCGACCCTGCTCGACGCCGGCACGAAGACCTCGATCATCGCCCTCGTCGGGATCATGATCGGCTCGGTGCTCACCGTCGCCTATTCGGCCCGGTTCGTCTGGGGTGCGTTCGGGACGAAGCCCGGCGTCGACGACATCGCCCGCCGGGAGGAGAACGTCACGCTCGTCGTGTCTCCGATCATCCTCACGATCCTCACGCTCGCCCTCGGTCCGTTCGCGATGGTCGTCGACACCTACGTCGAAGCCTGGAGTGCGTCCCTGCCGGCGACCGACCCGGCCGACGGCGAGTACTACCTGGCGATGTGGCACGGCTTCGAACCCGCGCTCGGGCTCTCCGCGGTCACCATCGCCGCAGGTCTCCTCCTCTTCGTGTTCCGCGACCGCTTCGCCCGGGTCCAGGCGACCCTGCCGGCCGGCTTCGACTTCCACGACCTCTACCGGCGCCTCATCAGCGGCATGGAGATCCTCGCCCTCTGGGTGACCTCCCGCACCCAGCGCGGATCGCTGCCCTTCTACCAGAGCGTCATCTACCTCGTCCTCGTCGCCGGGGTCGGTCTCGCCGTCATCTCCAACGACACATGGCAGATCCGGTTCACGCTCTTCGACACTCCGCTCGACTTCATCGTCGCCGGCGTCCTCATCGTCGTCGCGATCGCCGCCACCCGAGCGAAGAAGCGCTTCACCGCCGTCGTCGTCACCGGCATCTCCGGCTACGCGATGGTCGCGTTCTTCGCGTTCATGGGCGCCCCCGACCTCGCGCTCACCCAGGTGCTCGTCGAGACCATCACGATCGTCGTCTTCGTCCTCGTCCTCCGCCGCCTGCCCGCCCGGATCGGTCAGAGCACCGGCCGGTTCACCCCCGCATGGCGCGCGATCATCGGCGCAGCCGTGGGCGTGACGATGATGATCGTCGTCCTCATCGCCGCAGGGGTGCGGATGACCGAACCGGCCTCCGTCGACTTCGCACAGCTCGCCTACGAGATCGGGCACGGCCAGAACGTCGTCAACGTCACCCTCGTCGACATCCGCGTCTGGGACACCTTCGGTGAGATCTCCGTCCTCGTCGCCGCCGGCACCGGAGTCGCCGGACTCATCTTCGTCCGCGGCCGCGAGGGCCACCTCGGCCGCTTCTCCGCGGGTCGCGAGGGCATGGACCGGCGCGGCCGGCTCCGCTTCCAGCCCGTGCCCGACGAGGTGGCGCCGCGCCCCGGCAGCGTCACCGACGGCACCGAGCACGAGGACCTCGAGACGCGGCGCGCCTCGTGGCTCATCGCCGGACGCACGCTGGCCCCGCGCAACCGCTCGATCATCCTCGAGGTCACCGCCCGCCTCATCTTCCATGCCGTCCTCGTCTTCTCCGTCTACCTCCTCTTCACCGGGCACAACACCCCCGGCGGCGGTTTCGCCGGCGGTCTCGTCGCCGGTCTCGCCCTCGTCGTCCGCTACCTCGCGGGAGGCAAGTTCGAACTCGCCGAGGCGGCGCGGTTCACGCCCTCGGGTCTGCTCGGCACCGGACTCATCCTCTCCGTGCTCACCGCGGTCGGCGGATGGTTCTGGGGCGACACCGTCTTCAAGTCCGTCTTCGTCGAAGCGAACCTGCCGCTCCTCGGGGAGCTCAAGTTCGGCACTCCGACGTTCTTCGACATCGGCGTCTACCTCATCGTCGTCGGCCTCATGCTCGACATCCTCCGCTCACTCGGCGCCGAGGTGGACCTCCACCAGGAGCGCGACGAACTGCTCCTCACCGACCGGCTCAACACCTCGCTCGGGCTGGCGGAGAACTTCGGCGCGGAGGCCGAACACAAGGCCGTGTCGAAGATCCTCAACCGCGTCAACCACCTCGAGGTCGACAACGGAGCGGAAGGGGGACGGCTGTGAGTCTGCCCTTCATCATGGTGCTCGCGATGGGCGTCCTCTTCGCATGCGGCGTCTACCTCATGCTCGAGCGCTCGCTCACCCGCGTCCTCCTCGGCTTCATCCTGCTCGGCAACGCCGTCAACCTCCTCATCGTCCTCACCGCTGGTCGCGGCCGCCCGCCGCTGACCGACGGGAAGAACCTCTCGACGGAGGGCATGTCGGACCCGCTGCCGCAGGCGCTCGTCCTCACGGCCATCGTCATCACCTTCGCCGTCACCGCGTTCCTGCTCGCGATGATCTACCGGTCGTGGCGTCTCGTGCGCGCCGACTCCCTCCAGGACGACGCCGCCGACCTCCAGGTCGCGATCACGAAGATGATCGACTCGGAAGCCGAGGCGAGCACCGACTACGACGACACGGAGTTCGGCGACGAGGCCGAGAGCCCGATCCGCGGGGCCGTCGACCTCGACGACGATGGGACTCCCGCTCAACGCGAAGCCGAGGCCGAAGCCGCTGACGCCGAGGCCGCGGAGACCGACCGGCCTGCTGCGGAGACCGACGGGCACGGCACCGATGACGAGGACAGCGACGACGACGGGAAGGGGGAGCGACGATGACCGAACTCCTCGCCGTCCTCATCCCGATGCCGGTGCTGCTGCCGCTCATCGGCGCCGGCCTCGCCCTGGTGCTGTCGAAGCATTCGCGCTCGCAGAACCTCGTCTCCCTGCTCACGCTCTCAGCGGTCATGGTCATCGCCGTCGTCCTCCTTGTCGGCGTCGACCAGGAGGGTCCGCAGGTCGTTGCGATCGCCGGGTGGGAGGCGCCGGCGGGCATCGTCCTCGTCGCCGACCGGCTCTCGACGCTCATGCTCGTCGTGTCCTGTCTCGTCACCCTGGCCGTGCTCATCTACGCGCTCAGCCAGGACGCCTCCGACTACTCGGACGAGACCCCGATCTCCGTGTTCAACCCGAGCTACCTCATCCTCTGCGCAGGTGTCGCGAACGCGTTCCTCGCCGGCGACCTCTTCAACCTCTACGTCGGCTTCGAGATGCTCCTCCTCGCCTCGTACGTCCTCCTCACCCTGGGAGCGACAGCCGAGCGGATCCGCGCGGGAGTCACCTACGTCGTCGTCTCACTCGTGTCCTCGGTCATCTTCCTCACCGCGATCGGCGTCATCTACGCCGCGACGGGCACGGTGAACATGGCCCAGCTGGCCGAGCGACTCGACCAGCTGCCGCCCGATGTGCAGATGATCCTCCACGTCCTCCTCCTCATCGGCTTCGGCATCAAGGCCGCGATCTTCCCGCTCTCGTTCTGGCTTCCCGACTCCTATCCGACGGCCCCCGCCCCGGTCACCGCTGTGTTCGCGGGCCTGCTGACGAAGGTCGGCATCTACGCCATCATCCGCACCGAGACCCTGCTCTTCTCGGATTCGTCCCTGAGGGTGCCCCTGCTCGTCGCGGCGGGCCTGACGATGATCGTCGGCATCCTCGGCGCGATCGCACAGTCGGAGATCAAGCGCATCGTCTCCTTCACGCTCGTCTCCCACATCGGCTACATGCTCTTCGGCGTCGCCCTCGGCACAGCGTTCGGGCTCGCCGCCGGCATCTACTACACGGTCCACCACATCATCGTCCAGACCGCGCTGTTCCTCGCCATCGGCCTCGTCGAGATGCGCGGCGGATCGACGTCGACCCGGTCGCTGGGCGGACTCATGGTGCTCTCGCCGGCGCTGACGATCGTCTTCTTCATCCCGGCTCTCAACCTCTCCGGGATCCCGCCGTTCTCCGGCTTCATCGGCAAGGTCGCGCTCTTCGAGGCTGGGTTCGAGGACCACAGCTGGCTCGCCACCGTCCTCATCATCGCCGGCACCCTCACGAGCCTGCTCACCCTCTACGTCATCGGCCGCACCTTCAACCTGGCGTTCTGGCGCGACCCCGCGGACGCGGAGGACCCCAACGAGGAGCTCGTCGAGGAGTTCGCCGAACGCAAGCGCACCCTGCTGGAGGGACGGACCTGGCGCTCGCGCATCGGCGTGCCGGGACCGATGTTCGCCGCCACCTCGGCGATCGTCGTCGTCTCCCTCATCCTCACGATCGCCGCCGGACCCCTGTGGGACCTCTCGGAGCGGGCGGCGGAGAACCTGCAGAACCCGATCACCTACGTCAACGAGGTCCTCGGAGGTGAGGGCTGATGAGTCCGCGCACGTCCCCACCCAAGGGCCGCCGGGTCATCCAGCAGCTCGTCCTCGTCTTCTTCCTCGTCCTCCTCTGGGTGATGCTGTGGGACTCGCTCACCGTCCTCAGCGTGGTCACCGGCATCATCCTCGCCTTCCTCGTCACGCGGGTGTTCTACCTGCCCCCGGTCGTCCTCTCGGGTCGCTTCAACGTCGTCCATGCCCTCGTCTTCGCCGGCTGGTTCGTCGTCTCGATGGTCATCGCCTCGATCGAGGTCGCGTGGTTCTCCTTCCGGCCCAAGGCCGTCGGCGCGGGCTCGGTCATCGCGTGCGATCTGCGGACCCGGTCGGACCTGATGATGACGCTCGTCGCCGACACCGCGAGCCTCATCCCCGGTTCGATCATCGTCGACAGCGACCGGGCCCGCGGTCGCCTCTACCTCCACGTCCTCGACGCCGACACCGAGGAGAAGATCCGCGCCGCGAAGCGCCAGGTCTACCACATCGAGGAGCTGCTCATCCGGGCGCTGGGCTCGACCCGTGACCTCGCAGCCCTCAAGGTCGATCCGGATCCGCTCGACCACCCGACGCCCACCGACGACCGGGGAGGCCGGCGATGACCGAGACGATCCTCCACATCATCGTCGTCACCGCCGCGGTCCTCTTCGCCGCCTCGGTGTTCCTCGCCCTCTACCGCGTCATCCGGGGACCGTCGATCCTCGACCGCATGATCGCCACCGACGTCATCCTCGCCTCGCTCATGTGCGGCCTCGGCGGCTTCATGGCCCTGACCGGTCGCACCGACCTCCTGCCCGTGCTCATCGTCTTGGCGATGCTCGGCTTCGTCGGCTCCGTGAGCGTGTCCCGATACGTCTCGAAGTCCGATTCGATGACCCCCGGCGCCGAGGTGGGGGCCCTGAGCGACTTCTCCGCCTCCGACTGGCACGTCGGTCGCGACGAGGCCCCGCAGGCCGACTCGTCGACCTGGCCCGACGATGTCGCCCGCGGCATCTCGAACGTCCCCGACGGCCCTGTCGAGGTCACCGTGCGCGACGAACCCGTCGTCCCGCTCGCCGAGGACGAGATGGGCGCCGACGCGGCCGCGAACTCTCCCGGTTCGGCCGAGGAGGGACTGGGGTCCGGGCCCGACCCCGGCCCCGACGACGCCGATGACGGACCGAAGGGGGGCCACGATGGTCCTTGACATCATCTCCGCGGTCCTCGTCCTCGCCAGCGGCGTGCTCTCCCTGGCCGCTGCCGTCGGTCTGCTCCGGTTCGGCGATCTGCTCTCGCGCATGCACGCGAGCGCGAAGCCCCAGGTGCTCGGCCTCATCCTCGTGGCGATCGCCATCGCCATCCACTTCCCGACGTGGGCGACGGTGACGACCCTGGCGATCATCGTCTCCTTCCAGCTCGTGACGATTCCCGTTGCCACGCACATGGTCGGCCGTGCGGGATATCGCACCAAGCACCTGCGTCGATCTATGCTGTATCGAGACGAGCTGGCCGAGGCAGTGGATCGGGCAGAAGCGCGGGAGGTCGCCAGAGAACGGCGACGCGAGTTCGGAACGGACGAGAATGACGGCTGACAGTCAGCGTGAACACCAACCACTGGTCCTCGTGGCCGATGACGAACCCGATGTCCTCGGTGCAGTGGTCCCGTTCCTCCAGCGCTCGGGGTTCCGGGTGCTCGCAGCCGGTGACGGTCTCCTCGCCCTCGACGAGATCCGCCGGCACAGTCCCGATGTCTGCGTCCTCGACGTGCTCATGCCCGGTGCCGACGGGCGACAGGTGCTGCGGCAGCTGCGCCAGGACGAGAACTGGGTGCCCGTGCTCCTGCTCACCCAGGTCGGTGAGGCGGTGGAGCGGGCGATGGCGCTCGAGGAGGGCGCCGACGACTACCTCAACAAGCCCTTCGATCCGCATGAGCTCGTCGCCCGGATCCGGGCGGTGCTGCGGCGCACCCGCACCGAGGGTCCGCCGCTCGCGACGGCGCCCGTGCTCGTCTCGAGCTTCGGTCTGCGCGTCGACCGCGTGGGCAGGCGGGCGTGGCTGGGCCAGCGCGAACTCGTCATCACCCCGAAGGGCTTCACCCTGCTCGAATACCTCATGGTCCACCAGGACGAGCTCATCGATCGGGCGCGCCTGCTCGAGGTCCTCTGGGGATTCGAGGAGGCCGTGGGCACCCGTGCCGTCGACTCACGGGTGGCCGAACTGCGCCGGGTACTCGGCGAGGATGCCGCGGAGCCGCGGTGGATCGCGACGGTGCAGGGACGCGGCTATCGGTTCGTCGGAGAGGTCCACGGTGAAGAGGGGATGCGACGGGTATGACGAACTTCCTGGTCATCGAGGTCCAGATCTGGCTGTTCCTCCTCCTGCTCCTCCTCGTCCTCACAGGCATCGCTGCGCTCGTCTTCTTCGGGTGGCGGCGACTGCGCAAGCGTGAGGCGCAGCTGCGCGAATCGATCGAGACGGCCGCGGCCGAGGATTCGATGGCCAAGCGCAACCGCATGCTCATCCGCCTCGACCACGAGCTGAAGAACCCGCTCACGGCCCTGCGGACCTCGGCGGCGACGATCCGCGAGGTCGCCAGGCAGGGCGGGTCGATCGCCGAGGTCGAACCCGCGGCCAAGCAGGTCGACCTCTCCTCCCGCCGAGTCGCCCGACTCCTCGCCGATCTGCGCAAGCTCGCCGACGTCGAGACCCGAATCATCGAGTATTCCCGTGTCGACCTCGACCGGCTCATCCACCAGGCCGTCGAGGATGCCTCGACCGCGCCCGGGGCCGAGGACCGGATGATCGTCGCGACCGTCGCCCGGGCCCCGTGGCGACTGCCCGACGTCGCCGGTGAGGAGGACCTCCTCCTCACGGCGATCCTCAACCTTCTCGGCAACGCTCTCAAGTACTCCTCGCAGGCTGAGGTCGTCGAACTCCGGGCGAACGAGCAGATCATCGACAATCACCGCTGGGTCGTCGTCGAGGTCGCCGACACCGGCAGCGGCATCCCGATCTCCGAGCAGGACCAGGTGTGGGACGAGCTCTCCCGCGGCTCCCGGGTGCGTGCGGTCGCCGGATCCGGCATGGGTCTCTCGCTCGTCCGCTCGATCGTCGCCCGGCACGGCGGTTCCGTGCAGCTCTTCAGCCAGGAGGGCGTGGGCACGTCCGTGCGCATGGTCCTGCCCGTCCTTGCCGACGCCGCGCCCGTCGGTGCGCCGCCGATGGCCGAGGGCGGAGAGCGCGCAGCCGCGGGATCGCATCCCGTGCAGCCCGTGCAGAATCCGGATATGCGCCATGCCCCCGGGTTCCTTCCACCGCGACAGCCGAGCGAGGACGAACTCAAGGGCCGCATCCTCGGCACGCCGAGGCGGACGTCGAAACGCCGCCTCGAACGCGTCGACGGGACGCTCATCGACCGGTCGACCGGCGAGTCCGTCGGTGCCGGCTTCCCGACCGATTCGGGTCAGCATTCGCAGTTCAAACCGGTGCGCGGCCCGCGGCCCGACCAGCAGGGCGGGTCGCAGCAGCCGAACTCGGGCCCGCAGCACATCGGCCAGCCGAACTCTGGACCCCAGCCTGTCGGGCACCCCGGATCGGGGCCTCAGCCTGTCGGCTATGCGAACCCCGGCCCCGATAATCGCGGTGTCGGCCAGGCCGGGCCTCAGCAGTCGTTCGGCAGTCAGCCCGGAGGTCGACCCTATCCGGGCGGCGCTCCGCAGCAGTTCCCCGGCCCCCAGCAGAGTGCGGGCGCGCGGCCTGCCGGTCCGGGTTACGGCGCCCCGCAGGGGCAGGCGCCCGTCGGCAGTCAGCCGGGCCGGCAGCCGGGTGACCCGGGAGACCGTCACGGCTCTCCCGCGCACCAGGGCCAGCCAGCGCAGTTCGGCCAGCCCAACCGACCCGCCCAGTACCGTCAGTCCGGTGCGCCGCAGGGGCAGGCGGGCAACCCCGACCCGGTGGGAAGCAGGCCGACTCCACAGGGCGGCACCGGGCATCCGCCCCGGACCGCAGACGAATCCGGCGCGCAGGGCGAGGACGGCCGGCGCACCGGTGAGGAGCGGGAGTTCCCGACCCGGCGTGAGCTGAGGGCGCGAGGCGATTCGCAGTGACTCGGGTGTCGTGGCCACGGGCGGTCGTCGCCGGCAGCACGGCCGCGACCCTGCTGCTCAGCGGCTGCTCGGTTCTCCAGATCCGCACGGCAGAGCGCGAATCGGGTCCGATCCGCGTCGCCGTCGAACGGGAGGCCGGCGAGGATCCGACGACAGTGCCGACGGGGCCGACGATTCCCGAGGGGATGGAGACCAAGCGGCTCAACCTCGGCGCGGACTGTCCCGTCGACGTCAGCTTCGCCCTCGGCTCCGACTGGTACGAAGGCAGCAGCACTCCGGCCTTCGTCGTCTTCAGCCGGGGCACCTCGCTCACCGACAGCGACACGATCATCGTCTCGTGCAACGAGGCCTTCGACGATTCGCCTAAGGCCGTCATCGACGCGAAGAAGCAGTACTCGTTCTCCGAGCAGGGCTCGACGGTGACCGCCGAGCGCACCGGCAGCATCGCCTCCGGTTACTACTGGACGTTCCAGGGCGTGCTCGGAGAGAGCGAGATCTTCGCGATCAACCAGCAGCCCACCGCCATGTACGGGGCGCGGATCGGCTACCAGACCAACGGCCGCCTCGTCGACGTCGCCGTCGAGATGCGCGCCCTCCAGAGCAACGAGGCCGCGGCCGAGGACTTCAAGCAGATGATGCCGACGATCCAGATCGACGGAGTTCCGGTGCCCTCCCCGACCTTCAAGTGACCCGCCAGTGAGTCGCCTCGCGGGCGGGAGCCTCGCTACGGCCCGCACGCCGGCTCTGGACACCACGCCCACGCGCGCTGGCCACCACATCCACGCGCGCTGGCCACTTCACCCACCCCCGGTTGTGGTCGATGAACCGAGGAATTTGGGCCGAATTCGGCCGTTTCGCCTCAATCTGCGACCGCAACCGGGCTGGGTGAGCAGCGACTGCGACCGCAACCCGGGTGAGCAGCGACAGCGGCCGCAACCCGGGTGAGCAGCGACTGCGACCGCAACCAGGTGGCTCGGCACCGAGCTGAGTCCGTGACGGCAGCCTGGGTGGCTGAGCCCTACTTCGTCGCGGTCCGCATCTCCGTCGGCCACTTCGCGCCGTTGGCCCAGTAGGCAGAGATCTCCGAGAGGTCGCGGCCCTTGGTCTCAGGAGCGAAGCGGAGGACGAAGAGGAACGCGAGCACCGCGAGACCGCCGAAGACGAGGAAGACTCCCGCGCCGCCGATGAGCTCGAGGAGGCCGGGGAAGAACTGGGCGACGATCGCATTGGCCACGAGGTCAGCGGTGAGCATGAGCGAGGCGCCCAGCGCCCGGTACTTCGCCGGGAACGTCTCACCCGCGTAGACCCAGACGAGGGAACCGAAGCCGAAGGTGTAGCCCATCGTGAAGGCGATGATGCCGATGACGCCGAAGACCGTGCCCCCGGTCGTGCTGCCGGCCTCGCCGCCGAGGCTGAAGACGAGGACGAGGACGAGGGTCGAGACGATCATGATCCCGATGCCCGTGAGGAGGACGGGACGCCGCCCGAGGCGGTCGACGATGAACATCGAGACGATGACGGCGATGAGCGCGAAGGTCTGGACGACGGCCGGCAGGCCGAGGAGCGCACCATAGCCGCTGAAACCCATCGACTCGAAGATCGAGGGGGCGTAGTAGATCGTCGCGTTGATGCCGGTGATCTGGATGAAGAAGCCGAGCCCGATGACGAAGAGCGTCGCCCTGAGCAGGTGGCCGCGGAACATGTCGACGAGCCGACCGCTCTCCTGGTTGAGCTCGTCGCGGATGAGGCCGAGGTCCCGGTCGACATCGCGATCGGGGTCGAATTCGCGGAGGGCGGCGGCCGCCTCGGCGTCGCGTCCCTTGAGCATGAGCCAGTGCGGCGTCTCACGGACGCGGAAGAGGAGGATGAGGACGATCGCGGCAGGCACGGCCGCGAGGCCGAGCATGAGCCGCCACGACTCGATGAGCGCGAGGCCCCAGCACACGAGGTAGCCGGCGATGATGCCGATGACCGTCGTCACCTGGTAGGCGACGAGGAGGCCGCCGCGGACCTTCGTCGGGGAGGACTCGGCGATGAAGACGGGGACGACGGCCAGGGCGATGCCGATGGCCACGCCGAGGAAGAGCCGGGCGATGAGCAGCGAGAGGTAGCCGGGGGCGATGCCGGAGATGATCGAGAAGACGATGTAGCCGCCGGCGATGAGGAACATCGACTTCTTGCGCCCGATCGCGTTCGACAGCGGACCGCCGATGATCGCGCCGACGATCTGCCCGATGACGACCGCGGTGGCGAGTCCGCCGAGCTCGGCCGTATTCAGCCCGAGATCGCCCTCGATGAAGAGGAGGGCGCCGGCGATGTTCGAGATGTCGTACCCGTACGTGATGCCGAGGGCGACGGCGGCGAATGCGACGATGGTGACGAGCCGCGGTGCCTGCCGCAGGTCGGTGAGAAATGCCACGTGACTGCTCCTTTGCGAGTTTTCCTTCTCTGACCGTACACGAAAACTACCCAGATGTCGCGTAATGTGTCATGATAGTGATTGATTGAATCAGAAAACGATCAAGGGAGTGCGCAATGTCGATTGCCGGAGAATTCATGGCGGAGGAGCTCCGCAGTCAGCCGGAGACGTGGGAGCGCACGCTCTCCCTCTCCGTCCCCGAGGCCGCAGTGCCGGCGGACGGTGAGCGGGTCGCCGTCATCGGATGCGGATCGTCGTGGTTCGCCTCGCAGATCTACGCGAATCTCCGCGAGACCGCGGGGCAGGGCGAGACCGACGCCTTCACCGCGAGCGAGTACCCGTTCGACCGCAGCTACGACCGCGTCGTCGCGATCTCCCGCTCGGGGACGACGACGGAGGTCGTCGATGCGCTCGAGCGCCTCCGCGGATCGGTTCCCGTCACCGCGATCGTCGGCGGCGCAGACTCCCCGATCGGTGAGCGCTCGAACGACGTCGTCGCCCTCGACTTCGCCGATGAGCGCTCCGTCGTCCAGACCCGGTTCTGCACGTCGACGATCGCCCTCCTGCGCTCGTGGGCCGGCGGCGCCGAGGCGCTCGGCACTGCGGTCTCCGATGCGCGGGCCGTGCTCGAGGGGATCTCGGAGGACTTCACGGAGTTCGATCCCGCGATCCTCGACGACGCGCTCATCGATGCCGAGCAGTACAGCTTCCTCGGCATGGGCTGGACCTGGGGCCTGGCCAATGAGGCCGCACTCAAGCTGCGCGAGTCCGCGCAGACCTGGACCGAGTCGTACTCGTCGATGGAGTACCGCCACGGACCCATCGCGATCGCCGCACCCGGCCGCGTGACCTGGCAGTACGGCGAGGCACCGGACGGTCTCAAGGACCAGGTCGAGGCGACGGGCGCCCGCTTCGTCTCCTCCGACCGCGACCCGCTGGCCGAGCTCGCCCGCCTCCACGCGCTCGCCCTGACCAAGGCCAGGCGCCTCGGCGTCGACCCCGACCACCCGCGCTCGCTCACCCGCTCGGTCATCCTCGACTCATGACCACGCGGGCCGAGATCCTCCGCGTCGCCGACGGCCGCAGCCTCGGACCCGGTCCGATCGCGCTCGCCGTCGACGTCGGCGGGACGGGGATGAAGGCGGCGCTCTTCGATGCCGACGGCCGCCTCGTCGAGGCGGTGACCGCTCCGACCCCGGAGTGCACGGATTCCGCCGCCCGCGAGATCGTCGACCTCGTCGCCGACCTCCACGCCGAGTTCGCACGCACGCAGCCGGAGCATCGGGTCGCCGAGGCGGCGGTGGTCCTGCCCGGCATCGTCGACGAGGCGACGGGGACCGGGGTGTTCTCGGCGAACCTCGGATGGCGCAACGTCGCGTTCTCTCAGGTCCTCACCGACCGCCTCGGCGTGCCGGTCGCGGTCTCCCACGACGTCCGCTCGGCCGGGCGGGCCGAGTTCGCGCTCGCCGAGGGGATGCCCGAGAACGCCGCGATGGTGACGATCGGGACCGGCATCGCCGCCGCGGTCATGGTCGAGGGCCGCCTCATCTCCGCCGGCGGCTATGCGGGAGAGGTCGGCTTCTCCGAGGTGAGCGTCGATACGGCCGAGGGTCCGTTCCGCGGACCCATCGAACACATCGCTTCGGCCGCCGCGATCGCCCGCCGGTACTCGACCCGCAGCGGAACCGCCGTGTCCGGCTCGCTCGATGTGCTCGCCGCCATGCATGAGGGCGACCGGATCGCCGCCGCCGTGTTCGCCGAGGCGGTCGATGCCCTCGGAGCGATGTGCGCCCAGCTCGTCGCCGTCGTCGCCCCCGAGGCGATCGTCTTCGGGGGAGGGCTGAGCAGCGCCGACGAACTCCTCGACGGGGTCGACTCCGCCCTGCGCTCCCGACTCGACTTCCACCGGGCCCCGCGCATCCGCCGCGCGAGCCTCGGTCCCGTCGCCGGGCTCATCGGCGCCGGACTGCTCACGAGGCACCGATGACGGTCGGCACCGCCCGTGCGGACACCGACGCGCCCGTCGTCGCCGTCCTCACCCTCAGCCCCGCCCTCGACCTCACCGTCGACGTCGGCGAACTCACGCTGGGGCGGTCCCACCGTGTCGCTCCCGCCGCCGAGGTGCTCGGAGGCAAGGGCGTCAACGTCGCCCGGGTGCTCGCCGCCCTCGGCGTCCCCGTCGTCGCCCTCGGTCCGGTCGCGCGCGAGCACTGGCCGGAGGAGGCGTCCGGCGAGGCGGGTCACTCGAGCGTTCTCACCTGGGACCTCACCCCCACCTCGGCGCCCCTGCGGCGCAGCATCGCCGTCGTCGAGGATTCGGGTCGGGCGACCCTGGTCAACGAGTCGGGGCGCCCGCACACCGGTGAGGTGTGGGAGGCGGTGCGGGCTGGCGTCCGCGCGCGCCTCACAGAACAGGGGCTCCGCGTCCTCGTCATCTCGGGGTCGACGCCGCCGGACTGCCCCGACGATCTCGTGCCCGGACTCATCGCCTCAGCCCATGCCGCCGGCGTCGAGGTCGTCGTCGACACCTCGGGTCCCGCACTGCTCGCCGCCGTGCGGGCCGGCGCCGACTGGGTCAAACCGAACGACGACGAGATCGCGGCGCTGTTCGCCCGCGACGGCAGGCCCGACCGTGCAAACGCGCCCGGGGACCTCCTCGCGGATGCCGGGCGCCTCGTCGACGCCGGGGCAGGACACGTCCTCCTCTCGCTCGGCGCCGCGGGCATGGTCCTCATCGACGACCAGGGTCCGCGGTTGCGCGCCCGCCTCGATGAGACCCTCCACGGCAATCCGACCGGTGCCGGCGACGCCGCGGTCGCCGCCCTCGCGTGGGCCCGCAGTGAACGTCCGCCGACCGAGCCGGTCGAGGGTCCGACCGGGCAGGCGCCCGAGGCGATCCCGGCAGACCCGGCCGCCGGGTCCGCCCCGCGCTCGCGCACGGGAACGGCCGGCCGCCTCGGCGAGGATGAGGTCAGGGACATCCTCACCCGCGCGGTCGCGGTCTCAGCGGCAGCCGTGCTCATGCCCCAAGCCGGGCAGATCCCCGAGAACTGGCGCGACCTGCGCGCCCGCGTCCTCACCGAGGACGCCACGACGAAGCGAAGCGGAGACAGACCATGACGACGGCATCGATGAACGCCCTGCTCGCCGAGGCGGCCGAGGCGGGCACCGCGGTGGGGGCGTTCAACGTCATCCACCTCGAGTCCGCGGAGGCGATCGCGACCGGCGCCGAGGCGGCCGGGCGTCCCGTGATCATGCAGATCTCCGAGAACTGCGTGCGCTACCACGGTGGACTCGCCCCGATCGCGCGGGCCACGCAGGCGATCGCCGCGTCCGCGACCGTGCCCGTCGCCGTCCACCTCGATCATGCGACGGACGTCGGACTCGTCACGGAGGCGATCGAGCTCGGCTTCGACTCCGTGATGTACGACGGCGCCCACCTCGCCTACGACGTCAACTGCCAGACGACCGCCGAGGTGGTCCGCAGCGCCCACGACCGCGGCATCGCGGTCGAAGCCGAGCTCGGGGAGATCGGCGGCAAGGACGGGGCGCATGCTCCCGGCGTCCGCACCGACCCCGCGGAAGCCGTCGAGTTCGCGGCTCTCACCGGCGTCGATGCACTCGCCGTCGCCGTCGGCAGCTCGCACGCGATGCGCGAGCGCACGAGCCGACTCGACCTCGACCTCATCGTCCGCCTCGCCGGCGTCGTGCCCGTCCCGCTCGTCCTCCACGGCTCCTCGGGCGTCGCCGACGCTGAGATCCGCCGCGGCATCGCCGCCGGGATGCGCAAGATCAACGTCTCCACGCACCTCAACGCCGTCTTCACCGCCGCGGTGCGCGAGACCCTCGTCGAGCACCCCGACCTCGTCGATTCGCGGAAGTACCTCGCCCCGGCCCGGGAAGCGTTCGCCGCCGAGGTGGCCCGCCTCCTCGCCCTCTTCGCCGGGGAGACTGACGCGCCCACCGCGCGGGAGCCTGACGCGCCTGCCGCGGGGGAGGCTGCCGCGCCCGCAGACGGCGAACGCACCGCCTCCCGCACGCAGGAGTCCGAGGCGTGAGCATCGAGGTTTGCCAAACCCGTGCACGAGGCCCGAGAGTGGCACTATGAGCCCGCGTGAAGACCGCCTCGACCGCATTCTCGCGCGCCTCGACCGGGACAGCACCGTCGGAGTCGAAGCGCTGAGCGAGGAGCTCGGGGTGTCACTGGCCACCGTGCGCCGCGACCTCGACCTCCTCGAGCAGCGGCGCCTCCTCGAGCGCACCCACGGCGGTGCGAGCAGGCGGAACGTCGACTACGACCTCTCCCTGCGCTACAAGGAGGCCGCTGCGACCGAGGCGAAGGCCGCGATCGCCCGGGCCGCGGTCGCCCGGATCACTCCCGGGTCGGTCATCGGACTCTCCGGCGGGACGACGACGTTCATGGTCGCCGACGCCCTCAGCCAGCGCGACGACCTCCTCCACGACCTCACGATCGTCACCAACGCCGTCGACATCGCCCACAAGCTCGCCGTCCATCCGGGGATCAAGGTCATCGTCTGCGGTGGGGTCATCAACGCCTCGAGCTTCGAACTCGTCGGCTCATTCGTCGACGCGGTGCTCCGCGGCATCTGGATCGACCTCGCGTTCATCGGCGTCCACGCGTTCTCGGCGACCGCCGGGGGGACGACGGCGAACGAGGACGAAGCGTACGTCAACCGGCTCATGGCGCAGCGCGCGGAGCGGGCCATCGTCGTCGCGGACTCCTCGAAGTGCGGCCGCCGGTCCTTCGCCTCGGTGGGCGGGACCGAGGTGTTCGAGGAGATCATCACCGACGACAGCCTCGGCGAGGATGAGCTGCGGGAGCTCACGGCTGCCGGCTACGCCGTCGATCTCGCCCCCACCCGGCCGGAAGGAGAGCGGCGATGAGCGCGGTCTCCGAGACCATGTCGACTCCGGCCGAGGCGATCGTCCACGACGCCGTCATCCTCGACAGCGACCCGGCGACGTATTCGACGGACTTCGCCGACACGTGGCTCGCGGTCGCCGGCGGCACCGTCCTCGCCCGCGGGCGGGGAGCACACTGGCAGAGTCTCGCAGGCCCGGACACGGAGGTCGTCGACGCCGCCGGCGCCCACCTCGCACCCGCGTTCGTCGACATGCACGTCCACGGCGCGGGGGGACACAACGTCGAGGACGGGCCGGACCACCTCGGCGAGATCCTCGCCGTCCACCGCGCCCACGGCACCCGGGCGCTCACCCTCTCCTTCGTCTCCGACAGGATCGACCCGCTGGCTGCGTCGCTCACGGCCGGTGCCCGGGCCGCACGCGGCCGGCCCGACATCCTCGGCCTCCACGCGGAGGGTCCGTTCCTCTCCCCGGATTTCAAGGGCGCCCACGCACCCGAGGTGCTCACCCCTCCCACCGCCGAGGCGGTCGACCGGATCCTCGAGGCCGCCGACGGTGAACTCCTCCAGGTCACCCTCGCCCCCGAACTGCCCGGCGCGCTCGACGCGATCGGTCGGTTCGCCTCGGCGGGGGTGAAGGTCGCCGTCGGACACACGGCCGCCGGATACGACGAGACGGCACGCGCCTTCGACGCCGGGGCGAGCATCCTCACGCACGTCTTCAACGGGATGCCCGGCATCCACCACCGGGCGCCGGGTCCGATCCTCGCCGCCCTCGACGCCCCGCACGTCACGCTCGAACTCATCAACGACGGCACCCATGTCCAGGCACCGGCGGCGCGGATGATCACCGAGCTCGCCCCCGGCCGGGTCGCGCTCATCACCGATGCGATGGCGGCGACCGGCATGGGCGACGGCGACTACCTCCTCGGGTCGCTGCCGGTGCGGGTGAGGGACTCGGTCGCGCGGGTCCGGCACGCCGACGGGTCGGTCGGGTCGATCGCCGGGTCGACGCTGACCATGGACGAGGCACTGCGCCGGGCCGTCGCCGAGGTGGGGATGAGTCCCATCGCCGCCGTCCAGGCCGCGAGCCTCGTGCCGCTGCGGGCGCTCGGCCTCGTCGATCCCGAGGTCCACAGCCTGCTCCGGGTCGGTAAGCCCGCCGACTGCGTCCTCCTCGACGCCGACATGCGACTGCAGAGGGTGTGGCTCGGGGACTGAGCGAGGCGGCCCCGATGCTCCCGCGTGGGCATCTCGTGGGAGGATGGTGCGCATGGATGCTCTGCTCCTCATCGACACGGACGACACCGGCTTCACCTCGGACCAGGCGATCGAGACCCTCGGCGGCATCGTCGGGCGCACGCGCGCGGTCGGCGGGGTGCTCATCTTCGCCTCGACGAAGGACGAGCTCACCGACCGCGAGGATGCGGAGATCAGCGTCTTCGGGCCCGACGAGGAGGACCTCGTGCTCCGCTCGGACAACCCCGACATCTTCGAAGGCGTCGACGACCTCGCCGCCGGCCTCCACGACATGGCCGTCGACCGCATCGTCGTCGCCGGCGTCGACGACTCGCCCGGCGCGGTGTGGGCCTCGGCGATGGCGGCCCTGGTCTGC
Organism: Brevibacterium sp. LS14; assembly: GCF_012027885.1. Classification (NCBI taxonomy): domain Bacteria; kingdom Bacillati; phylum Actinomycetota; class Actinomycetes; order Micrococcales; family Brevibacteriaceae; genus Brevibacterium; species Brevibacterium sp. LS14. Next base: position 130,300 of record NZ_SJXG01000053.1, on the reverse strand, counting down.
AACTTCGACGTCATCGTCCTCTCCGACTCCGTCGTCGACGCCGACGGCAACCCCGTGACCTGGGCGGCGGACGCCGAGGCGGCGGGCGCGATGGTCAAGCGCACCGAGGACACCTGGCTGCGCATGTGATCGCGCGACGGCTGGGATTCCCTGGTCGCTTCTTCCGAAAGTGGTCGAAGAACCGAGGGAAATCGGCCGAAATGCGCGATTCTCCACGGTTCTTCGACCGCAGCTGCGCCCTCAGCTCAGAGCACACCCCTCGCGGCGAGATGTTCGCGGATGCTGCGCTCGAGGCGGGCACGGTTCGTCCGCGAATTCACCCTGATGATCAACCAACCCTCCGCGGCCAGAGCGTTGACCCGTTGGATGTCGTCGTCCCACTGGTGCTTATCGGTGCGATGGTGGTCTCCCTCGTACTCGAGGCCGAGGCGCGCCCGTTCGTACCCGAGGTCGGGATGGATATCCCTCCCCAGCTCGCGGCACCACACGGCAGGGTGTATCTCCGGCTCGGGCAGCCCGACCGAGATCGCCCACAGGCGCAGGTCGGTCTCCTGCGGAGAGTCCACGCCCGGCCGGATGAGCTCGAGCGCGGCAGAGGCGGTCCTCCCCGCGCGGACCACGCTGCGGGACGCGAAGTGCACGGCGATGTCGTCTGCCGTGCACAGCGGCGGGCCGTGCCATGAGCCGATCATCGCGTCTCCGGCTTGGACGAGCTCATCCCGCGTGAGGATCGTCGCCAGCTGAAGGAACAGGACCGGTGGAGTGATGATCCGGTGTCCGAGGAGGGTCGCTGCGGCGAAGTCGTTCGTCCGGTGGAGGACGACGCCGGGGCGGCGGATCCGCTGGTCCCTGTCCGCGGTGGCGACGTGAAGCAACTGGTCTCCGAGTCGGCGGGGCAACGGCAGACCGAAGAGGCGGGCCGCGGATGCGTGGCTGGCAGCGATCTCCGGGTGGATGAGCTGGAGGGCCCTGAGTGATTCGCTGGTGGTCTCCCATTCTGTATCAGCCCATTGAGGAACCCGGCGGACATCGAACTCGCCCGGGGCGACTCGGATCCCGTGGATGATCCGCGGCGCGATCTCGGTGTTCCGCAGGCCCCATTCCGTCACGCCGTTGTCCGCTGCGTCGCGACTGCGGTAGAGCCTCTGTGTCCTGCGTCTCTCGAAGTGTCCCTGCATGCCGCCGATGGTGACCGTCCGAGGCGAGGACGGAAAGGTCCGGAGACGCACCTGTGGACAGGAACCGTCGTCCACAGCGCCGGTGCGCCCGAGTCGAGCATCTGCGCAGACGAGTCGGCCGCCGACACAGGCCGACCACCGCAGCAGACCTCAGCAATGCCGGTTCACCTGCGTCGATGCCCGCCTCAGTTGTGGTCGAAGAACCGTGGATAATCGGGCATTTCGGCCGATTTCCCTCGGTTCTTCGACCACAAGCAGAAGACAGCCTGTGGAGGGGGCGTACACGAGTGGAGGCTGCCGACCTGCCTCAGACACGCGAATCCGTCCTACCCGCCGCCAGCCCGACACCCGGTCGCGACCAGCCCGCCACCACCCCGCCACCTGCCCGCGCATTGTCCGCTGCGCGGTTCCCGGCGTTCACCTCCGGTCGGTACACTTCTTCGGGGCCGACGGTGCGCTGTCGCCGACTGGCACGCCGCACGCCCCGGTTCTACACTGAGTAGAAGGTCCGGAAAGCCTGAGCGAGTCCTGAAGTGAGGAGGTGGCATGACCGGCTGGCACAAGTCCGTTCGTGCTCTCTTCGCCGCACTCATCACCACGCTCCTCGCCCAGCTCATGCACGTCGGCGCGGGCGGAGACTTCTCCGTCCTCGGCACCGGCTTCGTCTTCGTCTTCGTCCTCTGGGCAGCGATGATCCTCGCCGGACGCCGTCTCGGCCACCTCTCGCTCATGGCGATCATCGGCCTCGGACAGATCCTCATGCACGTCTCGATGGGGTGGTTCGGGTCGATGAGCCACGCCGCCGGCCAGTCCGCGGGCTCGCCGCAGATGGCCGGGATGTCGGCGAGCGAGCACGCGATGATGAGCCAGCCGGCTGGCTCCCTCGACCTCAGCCAGGCCGCTGCGATGAGCCAGACGATGGATCACTCCAACGGCGCGGGCGTGCCCATGGTCATCGCCCACCTCGTCGCCATCGTCATCACCGCCTTCATCCTCAAGCGCGGCGAGGACCTCGTCTTCAGCATCCTCCAGCTCGCGGTCGGCCCCGTCCGACTCGCGATGCGCGCCCTCGTGCTCGCCCGCCGCACGCTCGCGGCCGCGGACACCCGCGTCGTCCTCGAGGTCTGCGCGCTTCCCGCCACGATCGCGACCGCGGTCATCGGCCCGAACTATCGCCGCGGACCTCCCGCACTCGTCTGACACCTCACCCACCGGCAGTCCGTCGCGGCCCCATGCCGTCGACGTCGTGCTGCCCGGCACCATCGGCATTCGCCGCCCGGTCCCTGCGGTCATCCACCCGTGCAGCCGTCCTCTGCCTCGCCGAGGCGGACGGCACCTGACCACGGACGGATGTGCCAGCGTCGGCCGCGCCGTTCCCGGCCCCGCCGTCGTCGGCCATGACCCTCCGATGTGCGCACAGGCTCATCGGACGACCGCAGCAGACCGCGTCGAGTGCCACCGAAAGACAGACTCAGAAAGTGCAGACTCATGCGTAAGAACATCATCACCTCCGTCCTCCCCGCCGCGGCCATTTCCGCCGCCCTCGTCCTCGGTCTCAGCGCGTGCGGACAGAACGACACGAGCGAGCCGGAGGCCGCGAGCACCTCACAGGCCGCCTCGGCGTCCCTGACCCTCGGCGATGCCTGGGTCAAGACCGCTGAGGAGGGCATGACCGGTATCTTCGGAACCCTGGAGAACACCACCGACAAGGACATCAACCTCGTCGCCGCGAAGTACGACGGCGCCGGCATGGTCCAGCTCCACGAGACCGTCGACGACGGCACCGGCACGATGACCATGCGCGAGAAGAAGGGCGGATTCGTCATCCCCGCAGGCGGCTCCTTCGTCCTCGAGCCCGGCGGCAACCACATCATGGTCATGGATCTCAAGCAGCCGATCAAGGCCGGCGAAAAGATCGACGTCCAGCTCGTCACCGCCGATGACGAGACCATCCCCGTCAAGGCGATCGCCAAGGACTACTCGGGCGCGCAGGAGACCTATGCCCCCGGCGAGGCCGAGGCCGGCAAGGACGGCGAGAAGTCCGAGAAGGACGGCATGGGCGACATGAGCGGTATGGACATGTCCGGTGACAAGTGACCCCCGCTCGCCGGACCATGAACCAGAGGTGACTCCCAGCTCCGACCCGGCCGCCGAGCCGCGGTCGGGCGGGGACGCCGACGCCCAGGCGCCCACCGCCCGCTCCGGCTTCAGCCGCCGACGCCTCATCGCGTCGGCGGCCGTCGCCGGCGGCGCCGGTGCCGTCGGATCCCTCGCCGGCTTCGCGATCGGCCGTCAGGCCGATGCGAAGGAGGACGCTCAGCCGCAGCGCGACACCCAGGGTGCCAACGGGATCGTCACCGTGCCCTACTTCGGTGAGCACCAGGCCGGGGTCGAGACGATGCCGCAGGCCCACGGGGAGTTCCTCTCCTTCCAGCTCAAACCGGGGTCGACCGCCGCCGAGGTGGTCCGCTGGCTGCGTCTGCTCACCGCGGATGCCGCGGCGCTCACCCAGGGAACGGCGCCGTTGGCGGATTCCGAACCCGAGCTCGCGAACGACCCTGCGGGCCTGACGGTGACCTTCGGCTTCGGTCGGGGTCTCGTCGCGACGAAGGGTGCCGGGGCCGTTCCCGAGTGGCTGGCTCCGCTCGAGAAGTTCTCGATCGACCGTCTCGACCCGCAGCGGTCGAAGGGCGATCTGCTCGTGCAGATCTGCGGTGACGACCCGATCACGGTCGCGCACGCCCGTCGAATGATCTGGAAGGACTCGCGATCGTTCGCCGAGGTGGCGTGGCAGCGCACGGGATTCCGTCGGTCGTACGGAACGAAGGGCGAGGGGAAGACGCAGCGCAACCTCTTCGGCCAGCTCGACGGCACCGCGAGTCCGACTCCCGGCACCGAGGACTTCACCCGCCTCGTGTGGGGGAAGGCGAGCGGTCGGGAGAACCCGGTGTTCTCCTCCCGTGGTGAGCCGCCGAGCGATCTCGGCGCGCATCTGCCCGACTGGCTGCAGGGCGGCACGACCCTGGTGCTGCGGGACATCGCGATGAACCTCGAGACGTGGGACGAGGCCGACCGGCCGGGACGGGAGTTCGCGATCGGGCGCACGGTCGGCTCGGGGGCTCCGCTCTCGGGCGGGACCGAGTTCACCGATCCGGATTTCAAGGCCGTCGACAAGCGGGGTCTGACGAAGATCTCGTCGGCCTCGCACATCGCTCGCTCACGCGACGGGCTCGGTCCCGAGGTGCAGATCCACCGCCGCCCGTACAACTACGAGACCGGTGCCGGCGGGGAGACCGGCCTGATGTTCGCGTCCTTCCAGGCCGACATCGAGCGGCAGTTCCTGCCGATCCAGCGCCGCCTCGCCGAGGTGGACCTGCTCAACATCTGGACGGTGCCCATCGCGTCGACGGTGTGGGCGATCCCGCGCGGCGTCCGGGAAGGCGAATACGTCGGCCAGGCGCTGTTCGAGGGGTGAGCGCGCCGCCGGCCCGCTCAGAAGAGCGGGTTCGGCAGCGCTCCCTCCATCTCGAGCAGCCGTCGCTTGGTCTCGAGGCCCTCGCCGCGGCGCCCACCCGAATAGCCGCCGAGACCGTCGCCCGCGACGACCCGATGGCAGGGGATGAGCAGCGGCAGCGGGTTGAGGCCCATGATGGTGCCGATCGCCCGGGCCGGGATCGCGGTTCCGGTCCGGGCGGCGAGCTCACCGTAGGTGATCGTGTCCCCGAACGGCACCGTGTCCGCGAGGACGGTGAGGACCGTCGTCGCTGAGGCGGAGAGTCCGTCGAGTCCCAGCGGCAGATCGAACTCGCCGAGGCGGCCGTCGAAGTAGGCCCCCGCCTGGCCGAGGGCTTCGGCAAGGAGCGGATCGCGGTCCGCTCCCGAGCCGTCGGACGTGTCGCCTGCTGCGGTCTGCGCGGCACCGAGGTCGCTGTCGTCGACCCATTCGACCCGGACGATCGCCGTGCCCGTGCTCGAGAGCAGCAACGTGCCGACCGGGGAGGCGAGGGACGCGCGGTGGAGTCCGGTCTCCGGTCTGCTCTGTGTCATCGGTCCGCCTGAGTCTGAGTGAGGAGACGACTGGGCCCGTCGCCTCGCGGTGCGAGCCGACGGGCCCAGTCTATGACCGGTGGCTGACAGGTCAGCCGAGGATGGTCTCAGCGGTCATTCGCTGATCTCCGTGGAGTAGGCGTCCGGGTTGTCCTTGATCCACTGGGCCACGGCCTCGGCCTCCTTGCCCTCGCCGTACTTGTTGACGACCATGTCCTCGAGCGAACCGTACTGCTTGTCATCGAGCTTGATGCCCTTGATGTACTCGGCAGCCTCCGGGTTCTTCTCGGAGAAGCCCTTGGTGCCGAGGAAGTGGAGCGCTTCGGGCTCTCCCATCGCGCCCTTCGGGTCCTCGAGGTCCTTGACGTCGTAGGCGCTGTTCGCCCAGAACGGACGCCACAGGGTGACGACGACCTCTTCCTTCTTGTCGATCTTGTTCTTCAGCTCGGTGAGCATCGTCGCAGTCGACGAGGTGACGAGCTCGTACTCGCCGTCGAGACCGTACTCGGGCATCATCTTGTCCTTCGTCTGCGCGGTGAGACCCGCGCCGGGCTCGATGCCGATGATCTTGCCGTCGAATTCGCTCGCCTTGCCCTTGAGGTCCTCGATCGAGTTGATGTTCGAGTACGAGGGCACCGCAATGGTCAGCTTCGCGTTGTCGTAGTAGGCGCCGAGGTCCTCGAGCTTGTCGCCGTACTCGTCCATGTACTGCTTGTGGGTGACCTCCGGCCACGCCGAGGGGTAGATGTCGACGTCGCCGTTGGCGAGACCCGAGTAGAGGATCGCGGCCTCGGTGATCGTCTCCATCTTGACGTCGTAGCCGAGCTTGGTCAGCTGGTTCTCCAGCAGGTAGGCGGTGCTCAGGCCATCCGTCCAGGATGGGATGAATCCGAGGGTGATGGTGCCCTTGTCGCCTCCGCCGGAGGCGTTGTCCTTGCTGGCCTCCTGGGAGCAGCCGGACAGAGCCAGCGCCAGGGCAGCACCGACGGCGGCGATCTTCGTGACGAAACGCTTCTTCATCGTGGTTTCCTTACTTCTCGGGGTGATGGTCGGATGGTCTTCAGCTCTGGACTCGGTCGATCTCGACGACGTCGACCTCCCGCGGTTGTGCGATCTGCCGGCTCTCCGCCGAGGTGTTCCGGCGACGCTTGAGCATGCCGAGGAGGGAGTTCGGGTAGTCCTTCGCCGATCCCAGCGCCGCCGTCACGCGGTCGAGGTAGATGGCGAGGATGACGACGCCGAGCCCGGCCTCGATGCCCAGCGGCAGGTTCTGTGTGGCGACGGCTTCGACGACGTTCTTGCCGAGCCCGTCGGCGCCGACGATGCCGGCGATGACGGCCATCGCCAGGGCGAGCATGATGACCTGGTTGATGCCGGCCATGATCGTCGGGGTGGCCAGGGGCAGCTGGACGCCGCGAAGGATCTGGCGAGGCGTGGCACCGAACGCGTATCCGGCTTCGACGGTCTCGGAGTCCACACCGCGGATGCCGAGCTCGGTGAAGCGGACGCCCGGGGGCAGGGCGAAGATCACCGTGGAGACGAGACCCGGGACGACGCCGATGCTGAAGAAGGTCACGGCCGGGATGAGGTAGACGAAGGCCGGCATCGTCTGCATGAAGTCGAGGATCGGTTTGACGATCGCCGAGACCGTGTCGTTTCGAGCCGCGAGGATGCCGACGGGGATCGCGATGATGATCGCGACGAGCGCGGCGAGGACGACGAGGGCGAGCGTCTGCATCGCGGAGACCCACTGGTCCATCGTCATGATGAAGAACAGCGTGATGAGGGTGCCGACGGCGAACTGCCACGACCTCACGAGCAGTCCGAAGAACGCGAGGATGAGGATGATGACGAGCGGATGGAGATCGACGAGCACCTCGGTGAGGGTGTCGACGAGGAAGCGGACGACAAGGGTGATGAAGTCGAAGAGCCAGGCGAGATTGTCCTTGAGCCAGTCGAAGGCGACATCCGCCCATTCACCGACCGGAATTCTGATGTCCTCCATCACAGGGCCTCTCTCTTCACGGCGTCCTCGGTGCCCACGGGGGCGGGTTCGTCGGCGAGCACCTCGTCGATCTCGCTCGCGGCCAGCGGTGGTGCCGGTGGCCGCACCTCTCCGTCCCCGGACTGGTGGCCGAGCGCGGCGAGGAGCGTGGCACGGGGGATCACGCCGACGAGGAGCCCCTGGTCGTCGACGACGGGCAGCGGCAGCGGCGACTCCGCCGACGGGATGAAGAGGTCGATGAGCACATCGTCCGGGGAAGCGACCTGCGCCGGAGGCGCGATGATGCCCTCGAGCGTCCTTGCCCCGGCGCGGATCCGGTCGACGGCGTCGCGGTCGGTGACGACGCCGAGGAAGCGGCGGTCGCGATCGGTGACGTAGACGGCCGAGGAGTACCCGTCGCGCATCGTCCGCAGCGCGACCCTCGGGCCGCTCTGATCGGAGATGACCTGACGCGGCTTCTCCATGACATTGCTCGCGGTGAGCACGCGGGCCCGGTCGACGTCCTGGACGAACTGGGCGACGTAGTCATTCGCCGGGTCGGTGAGGATGTCCTCGGGAGTGCCGATCTGCACGATCCGACCGTTGCGCATGACAGCGATGCGGTCGCCCATGAACATCGCCTCGTTGAGGTCGTGGGTGATGAAGATGATCGTCTTCTTGAACTTGGACTGGAGTTCGACGAGGAGCTCCTGCATCTCACGGCGGATGAGGGGATCGAGCGCGGAGAACGCCTCATCCATGAGGAGGATGTCCGTCTCCGCCGTGAACGCCCGGGCCAGACCGACGCGCTGCTGCATGCCGCCGGAGAGCTGACCGGGGACCTTGTCGCCCCAGCCCTTGAGGCCGACGGCGTTGAGCCAGTAGTCGGCCTTCTCCAGGCGTTGGGCCTTCGGCACCCCGCGGAGTTCGAGCGCATAGGCCGCGTTCTCGCGGACGGTGCGGTGGGGGAGGAGCGCGAAGTGCTGGAACACCATCGAGATGTGCTCGCTGCGGACTCTGCGCAGGGTTCCGGCGTCGGCCTTGGCGATGTCGGTGCCGAGGACCTCGACCGAACCCGACGTCGTCGACCAGAGACCGTTGAGAGTGCGGATGAGCGTCGACTTCCCTGACCCCGAGAGTCCCATGACGACGAAGATCTCACCCGGTTCGACTTCGAAGCTCGCGTCGATGACCGCGGCAGTGCCGAGCTTGGTCAGCTCATCCCGATCGGCGCCCTGTTCGAGGCGCTTGACGACTTCGTTCTGCCGTTTGCCGAAGACCTTGTAGACATGTGACGCTCTGACGACGCTCACGCGCTTCCTCCTTGCAGTCCAGATGCTCCGCAGCCACGAGAGGCGCCACCCTGTCGCGCGGTGAGGCGATGACCAGGTCGATCACGTGGGCCTCACCGCTCACGGAATTCTCTCGATCATTATAGAATTCTCCATGCATTTCAGCGGAAACTTTATTCCTGATATCCGGAGTGTTGTGTTTGACAGGCTATCTCACCAGGGACGATGCAAGTCGGTGTGTTATTTGATCGTTACATTCACAGCGTCGGTCGAGGTTTCCTGACACCTATTCCGCGCATTTCTCCGCATTCACTGACTTGTGAGTTCGGTTATCGCGGACGTTGTGCGGAATGTTCAGCGGGCGAGCTCGTCGACCCTCTATGGTGGAGGCGTGAAGCCGCTGCCGTTCCTCTCCGCCGCCTCCTCCGGGCGCTTGCCGACCCCGGCACAGCGCGATCCGGGACGACCGGCGATCATCGTTCCCGTCCAGCAGACTGATCCCAGTTCCCTGTCCGCCGCCTGTGCCGACATCGCCGCGAGCGGCATCGTCGACGTCATCGAATGGCGCATCGATCCGCTCGTCGTCGCGCTCGGGCAGGCCGCGGAGGCGACGGATGCGGGTCCTGCCCGGGTCGATGCGGATGCCGTCGCCGAGGCGGTCCGCGCCCTCGCCCCGCACGTGACCTCGGCGGGGCCGCCCGTGCTCGTCACCCTGCGCTCCGGTTTCGAGGGAGGGGAGGCCGACATCAGCGAAGCGGACTACGCCGAGGTGGTGCGCCGCCTCGGCGCTCTCGGGACGGCGGCGGTCGACGTCGAGATCGCCCGGTCGGGTGCGCCGGACCTCATCGACGCCGTCCATGCGCAGGGGGCCGCGGTCGTCGCCTCGCAGCACAACTTCACCGCCACGGACAGCGTCCCCGAGATGCGGACGACACTGGCGGCGATGCGCGAGGCCGGTGCCGACGTCGCGAAGATCGCGATGATGCCGCAGTCTCCGGCCGATGTCGCCGACCTCCTGCGGGCCACGGCCGAATCCGAGGCCCGGCTCGACTGCCCCGTCATCGGAATCTCCATGGGACGGCTGGGCCGGACCAGCCGCATCCTCGGAGGGGACTTCGGCAGCTGCGCGACCTTCGCCCAGATGGGGCAGGCCTCGGCACCCGGGCAGATCGATGCGGCGGAACTCGCAGCGATGCTCGACGCTCTCTGCGCCTGAAACCTCGTCAGAGCGGAGCAGGTCCGGTCGACATGCCTGCCGGCGATCGGGACGCCGATGCGAACGGCCCCGGATGCCGACTCACTGGTCGGCATCCGGGGCCGTTCGCACATCCGGTGTCGGTGAGGGTCAGTCGACGCCCTCGGCGATCTGCTTGCGGAACTTCTTCGGCAGCGCCTCGTCGCCGAAGTTGTTGCGCACGGTGTTCGCCGCCAGGCGCTGGACGATGAGCTGGGCGACGGCCACGCCGACACCGGAGACGACCGTCCAGGCGAGAGCCTCGGACATCGTGATCTCCTCATCGACCGGATTCGACGGTGCGGGGCGGTGCGTCGACTTCTCCCAGGCGAACGTGAGCACCTTGCGGGCTGCGAATGCCGCCGCGATGGGGGCTCCGACGCCGATGATCTGCCAAGCGAGCTTTCCCATGCCCGTGTCCTTTCGTCCGAAGTTCGGGGGTCGAGAGACCCCGCGCGGTGGCGAGGGATCCTCGGTGACCACACTATCGCAGGCGGGTCGATTTCATACTTTCGTGGGATGTGCCGGGCGTGCTCGCCCCCGTAGCGTGGAGGCACGGCAGTCGAGAGGTGGACACAGTGCTGAGCAGACGGAAGAACGTCGTCGTCACGAGCCTCTTCGTGCTCGGCGGGGCCGGATTCGTCCTCGGTCTCGTCCCCGACCTCGCTCCCGCCTTCTGGGTGCTCTGGCTCACCGGCTGCGGTGCCTCGATCCTCGGGCTCATCCTCGCCGCCACGGTCCCACGCGTCGACGACGATCGTGAGCGTCCGCCCGGGACCCGCGGGTCGGTCCAGTCCGGGGGTCTCACCCGGCGGCGATGATCCTCTGGAACTCCCTGGTCAGAGCCTCGTCCCGGTTGAGCTCCCTGCCGTCGAGCTCACGCAGCGTCACCGCCGTGCGGACCGAGGACACGAGCCACGCGCCGTCGGCGGCGTGGACGTCGTCGAGGCTGAGATCGGCGAAGTCCGCCCGCAGCTCGAGCCGGCCGGCATGGTCGAAGAGCAGACGCTGCGTCGTGCCGGCGAGCAGACCGGCGGTCGGGTCCGGGGTGAGGAGGTGGTCGCCTCGGCGGATGACGATGTTCGACGTCGGTCCCTCGAGGACGATGCCGTCGTGGGAGACGAAGACGACCTCGTCGACGCCCTGGGCCCGCGCATAGCGCAGCGCCGCCTGGTTGACGGCGTAGGACAGGGTCTTCGCGCCGAGGAGCAGCCACGGGGAGGTCCGCCCGAGATAGGCGGGGAAGCCTCGGTCGATGCTCACTGCGCGCACGCCCTCGGCGCGGGCGGTGACGATGCTGTCCTCGATGGGCAGGGAGAACGCCCAGCCGCGCGGGGCGTCGGTGCCCCGTGAGAGGGAGTAGCGCACGGCGAACTCGGTGACCCCGGGGTTCGCCTTGATCGTCTCGGCGACGACGGTGTCGACGGCCTGGCGCCACAGCCGGCGATCGGGTTCGGGAAGTTCGAGCGCCGAGGCGGAGGAGTGGAAGCGGGCGAAGTGCCGTTCGCGGGAGACGACGGTGGGCTCGCGCGTGGCCGGGTCGACGCGGACGAGGACGGTCTCGAAGATCCCATCCCCTCGGTGGGCCGCGAGATCCGTCACCGGCAGCTGGGGCGAGTTCAGCGGAGCCGACCTGATCGTCGACGCGCCGGGATCGATGAGGACGAGGACTTCGGTCATGCCCACAGTCTACGGTCGCCGCCCCGCCTGCGGGAGACCTTCCCGGCAGGTGAGGATGTTCTCAGGCAGTGCTGATGCCGAAGAGGAGACCGAGACCGTACGTGACGGCGGCCGCACCGAAGCCGATCGCCATCTGCCGCAGCGCGCGCGGACCGGGCGCCTTGCCGGAGAGCAGGCCGACTGTGCCGCCGGTGAAGAGGAGGGCGATGCCGACGAGGCCGGCGGAGAGGAACACGGCAGGCAGTCCGGACATGCCGAAGATGTAGGGAAGGATGGGGATGAGCGCGCCGGAGGAGAAGAAGCAGAAGCTCGAGATCGCCGCGCCGATGCCCGTGCCGAGCTCGTCGCGGTCGACTCCCGCGTCGAGGCTCGGCAGCTGCGGAGCCTGCGTCGACTTCGCCTCGGCGATCGTTCGGTGCGCCTGGGCCTCGGCCTCGGCCGGATCCATCCCGCGGGCACGGAAGACGAGAGCGAGCTCGTTCGCGTCGATGTTGAGGTCGGCCAGCGCATGCCGCGACTCGGGGTCCGGGGTCGAGGCGTCGAGGAGCTCGCGCTGGGAGCGGACGGAGATGTACTCGCCGGCCCCCATCGACAGGGCGCCGGCGAGGAGCCCGGAGATGCCGGTGAGGAGGATGACGGTGTTCGACACCCCTGCTGCCCCGACGCCGAGGACGAGGGCGAGGTTGGAGACGAGTCCGTCGTTGGCGCCGAACACGGCGGCGCGGAAGTTGCCGGACAGTCGGGCGCGGGATCGGGCGGCCAGGGCTCGGACCACCTCGGCGTGGATCCGCTCGTCGGCGGCCATCTCCGGGGAGGCGGCGACCTCGTTCTGATACGGCGAGCTCGTCTCCGACTGCTGGGCGAGGGCGAGGATGAAGACGGATCCGAAGAGGCGGCCGAAGAACGCGAGGCTGAGCGTGACGAGGTCGGGGGTGCGCTTCTTCTCGGCGTGCTCGCCGAGGAGGCTGATCCAATGCTGCTGATGCCGGGACTCGGCGGTGGCGAGGGCGAGGAGGATCTCGCGGTCCTCACCGGTGCGTCGGGCAGCGAGGTCACGGTAGACGCGCTCTTCGAGGCGCTCGTTCGCGAGGTAGCGCTGCCACCGGCGGATGGTTCGGCGATCGGGTGACTCCGAGGGCGCTGGGGCCGAGGACTGCTGGTTACTCACTGGTCGGATTCTACGGGGGATGCGGTCATGATTTCAATACTTGCGCAATTGCTTAACTATTGTTTGTTACCTATTCGTGACCTCAGCGCGTCCCTGATCGGCTAAGTTGATGAACTATGTGAATTGTGTCACCGTTTCGTTATAGAAGTTTGTGATTCGTTACCAAGCGGCGGATCGCTCGGCGGAACGCAAGAGTCAGATCCTCCCAGCACCAAGCGCGCCGCGCCGCTGCGGACTCCGCAGTCGGGCGCAGGCCTGCGCACGGACCGGAGTGCAGGGTCGTGCACGATCGACGGCCCATTCGAGGGGACGGATTCGCGTGGCACCTGAGGAGCGAAAGGAACTCCATGAAGTTACGCATCAGAGCCTCTCTGGCCGTCACCGCAGCAGCGGGACTGGTCCTGGGAGGCATGGCGCCGGCGACGGCCGCCGGCACCGCGGGACCGACAGAGCACACCGACATGGGCGTCACCGGCGACGCCGTGATGGATCACCTCCAGAACATCTCCGACATCTCCGTGGCGAACAAGGACTCGGGCTTCCGCGCCCTGGGCACGCCCGGCTACGAGGAGGCGGTGGAGTACGTCGAGCAGACGCTCGAGGCCACCGGCGCCTACGACGTCACGCGCCAGGCCTTCGACATCGAGGATCAGACCTACGGTGAGGTCGCGGTCAGCGTCGACGGTGAGGACATCGCCGTCAACCCTGCCAGCTACACCGAGGGCACCGAGGCACCGCTGACCGACGTGCCGCTCGTGCTGCCCACCGACGACGACTACTCCGACCTGGCCGGGGGCCAGCTCGGCTGCGCGGCCACCGACTACGACGACACCGCCGAGGGTGCCGTCGTCCTCGTCGCCCGCGGTTCCTGCACCTTCGGGGAAAAGGCGCAGGCCGCGACCGACGCGGGGGCAGCCGCCGTCATCATCTACAACAACACCAAGGACGCACCCGACGAGGAGCTCAACGCCACCCTCGGCGCGCGCATCGAGAACGGTGCACCGACCGTGGGCACGACCTACAACCTCGGCAACGGACTGCTCGAGGCGATCCAGGCCGCCGGTGACGGCGAGGCCCCGTCGACGGACTTCACGCTCGAGACCGAGTACAAGACGGTGACGACGTGGAACGTCATCGCCGAGACGAAGGCGGGCGACAAGGACAACGTCCAGATGTTCGGCGCCCACCTCGACGGTGTGCCGGAGGGCCCAGCCGCGAACGACAACGGCTCGGGTTCCGCGGCCCTGCTCGCCAGCGCCGAAGCGCTCGCGAAGCAGCCGACCGAGGTCGACAACGCGGTGCGCTTCGCATGGTGGGGCGCTGAGGAGGTCGGTCTCGTCGGATCCGAGAGGTACGTCGAGAGCCTGAGCGCGAGCGAACTCGCCAAGGTCAAGGCGTACATGAACTTCGACATGATCGGCTCGGACAACTACATCGTCGGCACCCTCGACTCCGACGGGTCGGATGTTCCGATCCCCGACGACATCAACGTGCCCGCAGGGTCCGCTGAGCTCGAGAAGGTCTTCACCGACTACTTCGAGACCGTCGACCAGCCCAACGTCGGCACGGACTTCTCCGGTCGCTCGGACTACCAGGCGTTCATCGACGCGGGGATTCCCGCCTCGGGTCTGTTCTCCGGAGCGGACGGAACGAAGACGGCCGAAGAGGCTGAGATGTTCGGCGGCACCGTCGGTGCCAAGCACGACACGAACTACCACCAGCCCAGTGACACGATCGAGAACATGAGCAAGGAGTCCATCGACATCTTCGCTCCTGCGATCGCGTACTCGGTGCACGCGCTCGCCTACGATCTCACCGATGCGCCGTCGCCGACGCCGACGGAGACCCCGACCGAGACGCCGACCGAGTCGCCCACGGACGATCCGGTCGAGCGGAAGCTGACGATCGACCCGACGACGATCGACGAGAACGACTTCGTCTCCGACAGGGGAGTCGCCGTCACCGCGGCCGGGTGCACGCCCGAGACCACGGCGACCATGACCGTGACCCCGAAGAACGGGAAGATCGAGAAGTTCGAGCAGACGGCGACCGTCAGTGTCGAGAGCATCGCGAACTTCGGCGTCCGCGGTCTCGACGCGTCGCAGTCGGCCCAGTACGTCGGCAGCTACGATGTCTCGGTCGAGTGTGAGGGCGGAGACGCGCTCACCGGCTCGTTCGAGGTCGTCGCCGCCGGAGCGGACGATCCGGGTGCCGGAGGCGGGGGAGACCTGCCGCGGACCGGTTCCGAAGCCCTCCCGCTCGTCGCCTCTGCCGCAGCGCTCATCGTGCTCGGTGTGGTCATGACCATGGGAGCCCGCCGCCGCAGGGCCGGCAGCCTGCAGTAACAACCCCGAAGCCACGCGGGCCGGTGACTGGACAAGTTCGCCGGCCCGCGTGTTCGTGTCTGCGGCGCTGACCGAGGTGTTCATGCCCACAGAATCGCCTCTCCTGCAGGACGCATTCAGCTTCGCCCGGCACAATGGGTTCCCGTGACTCCCAAGAAGCTCTTCAATTTCTTCGCCGTGGCCGAAGCCATCACGTGGGCGCTCCTCCTCTTCGGCATGTTCCTCAAATACGTCACGAAGACCACCGAGGTCGGCGTGCGCATCGGAGGCGGGATCCACGGGTTCGTCTTCCTCTGCTTCGTCGTCGTCGTCATCCTCGTCGGCGTCTCGCAGAAGTGGGGCATCGGCCGTCTCCTCATGGGGCTCGTCTCGGCCGTCATCCCGTTCGCGACGATCCCGTTCGAGATCGCCTCGAACCGGGCGGGCGCGCTCGACGGCGGGTGGGGTCTCGGACGTGAGGGGCGCGCACCCCGCGGACCACTGGAGAAGCTGTGCGCGTGGGCGATCCGCTCCCCGGGGCTGGCAGCGGGCATCGGCCTCGTCGTCGTCATCGTCGTCTTCGCCGGTCTCCTCGTCGTCGGACCTCCCGGGAAGTGAGCCGGACCGAGCCCCGCGCTCACTGAGCATCGCGGACACTGAGCCCCGCCTCGGCGAGGCTCTCACCTGGGATCATCGGAAGGATGACCCTGGGCAACACTGAGCCCCTCCGATAGGGTGGTGAGCATGGGGCGGCCGACCGGGCCGCCCTCATCGCATCCCTTACGAGGAACGGAAGGCCCGCTCATGGACCTCATGCTCGGCGTCGTCGGCATCGGCGCCATCATCGTCATCGTGCTCATCGCACTCGTCGTCATCCTCCGGTCGTACAAGATCGCCTCCCCGTCCGAGGCGCTCATCATCACCGGTCGCAACGCCTCGGGAGCGTCGGGGTCGGGGCGGATCATCATCGGCGGGCGCGCTGTCGTCTATCCGATCGTGCAGAAGGCGTTCATCCTCTCCCTGTCCTCGCGGCAGATCTCCGTCGAGATCGACGGCATCTCGAAGAACGGCATCGCCCTCAAGCTGCGCGGTGTCGCTCAGGTCAAGGTCGGGGGCACCGACGATGACGTGCGCAAGGCCGCACAGCGCTTCCTCGACCAGCAGGACCAGATCGACCACTACTCGAAGGAGATCCTCTCGGGCACCCTGCGCGCGGTCGTCGGCACGCTCACCGTCGAGCAGATCATCCAGGACCGCGCCTCCTTCGCCGCTCAGGTGCAGGAGGAGTCCGCGCACTCGATGAACAACCAGGGTCTCGTCATCGACACCTTCCAGATCTCCGCGGTCGAGGACGAGGGCAGCTACCTGCGCGACTGGGGTCGTCCGCAGGCCGCCGAGGTCGCGAAGAACGCCGCCATCGCCGAGGCGAACGCCTCCCGTGCCGCCGCCGTCGAGGAGGCGCAGCAGAACGAGGAGACGCAGAAGCAGCAGGCGCTGACCGACCAGGCGATCGCCGAACAGCAGCAGCAGCTCGCGCTGCGCCGTGCCGCCCTGAAGGAAGAGGCCGATCAGCGGCAGGCGACGGCCGACAACGCCGGCCCGCTCGCGGCCGCGGCCGAGAAGCAGAAGCTGCTCGAACGCGACCGCGTCGTCGCGAAGGAAGCCGCGGAGCTGCGCGCCGAGCAGCTCGACGCCGAGGTCCGCAGGCCCGCCGACGCCGAACGCTACCGGCAGCAGGCCGCGGCCGACGCCCGGGCCTACGAGATCGAGGCCCAGGGCCGCGCCGAGGCGGCGGCCGAACTCCACCGCCGGTCGAAGGAAGCGGAGGCGATCCGCCTCGAAGGCCAGGCTGAGGCCGATGCGATCAAGGCGCGCGGTGAGGCCGAGGCGCGGGCACTCGAAGCCCAGGCCGAGGCGTACAAGAAGTTCAACGACGCGGCCGTGCTCTCGAAGGTCCTCGAGGTGCTTCCCGACATCGCCGGCGAGCTCGTCGCTCCGTACTCGAACATCAAGGACCTCTCGATCGTCTCGACCGATGGCGAGTCGAAGCTCGCGAACTCCGTGTCGAACAACCTCGCGCAGGTCCTCGAGGTCGTGCGCGGCACGACCGGCATCGACCTCACCGACCTCGTCGATCGGGCGCAGAACCCCGACGGGGATGACGGAGCCGGTTCGGGCCCAGGTGCGGGGTCCGACGGCGGGTCCGGTTCGGGGCCCGGCGGAGGATCCGGTTCGGGTTCAGGGTCCGGCGGTCAGGTGATCGAGGGTCGGCTGGCTGACGTCGATGGTGCAGCCGGCCCCCGCCGAGGTGGGGGTGCCGATCGCAGCGGTCGCCGCGGAGGTGCGCCCGGTGGCCGTCGTCCGCGCGGCGGCCGGCGCGACGCTGGTCAGCGCGACGGCGGTCAGTGGGCGGGCTTCGACCCGGCTGACTTCCTCGACGCGGACGGCGGAATCGACATCCAGCACATCGGCGACGAGGTCAAGCGTGCCACCGGCATCGACGTCCAGGCCTACATCGACGAGGCGCTGCGCCGCCGCGACGGCAGAGGTGCCGGAGGAGCCGGAGGGGCGGGCGCCGGAGGCCCTGGCACTGGCACGAGCGGCCCGGGCACCGGCACGGGCAGCGCGGATTCGACCGGCGGGACCGGTGCTGGCGGCACCGACCGTTCGGAGTCCGGCCCTTCGGGGACGGACGATGACTCCGACGACGAGCCCGGCGGCGAGTAGCCGGCGGCCTGCCGCAGTCCGGCCGATTCGGCCCCAGCCATGCGCCCCCGAGGAGCATCCGGTTCGACAATCACGCGATTATCGAACCGGATCCGCCTCGGGGGCGCTCTGTGCTTCGGGCATGGCGTGGGGCAGGAGGCGAACTGGCCTCCCGGACGCGGTCGGGGCCGTGAGCCCAGGGTGATGAGCGGCACACAACGGACAGCGCTTCGCAATTTATAAATACATACGCATATGTTAATGTGACTTCGAAAGGAGTCCTCATGTCACACGACCACTCACACGAGACCGGGTCGCGCAAGCGCCTGGCCGTCGTGTTCTGCATCGTCCTGGTGATCTTCGCCTTCCAGGTCTTCGGCTCGATCTGGACGGGGTCGCTCGCGCTCCTCGTCGACACCGGGCACAACTCCGTCGACCTCATCGGGCTCGGCATCGCGCTCTTCGCGGCGACGCTGGTGGCCCGGCCGCCGAAGGGGCAGAAGACCTGGGGCTTCAAGCGCGCCGAGGTGCTCGCCGCCGGAGCGCAGGCGACGCTGCTCCTCGGCCTCGGCATCTACAGCCTCATCGAGGGTGTGCGCCGGTTCTTCGCGCCGCCGGAGGTGCCGGGGCCCGAACTGCTCATCTTCGGTGTCGTCGGTCTGGCCGGCAACGTCGTCTCGATCCTCATCCTCACCTCCTCGAAGAACTCATCACTCAACCTCAGAGCGGCGTTCCTCGAGGTCATCGCCGATGCGCTCGGCTCGGTCGGCGTCATCGTCGCCGCGGTCTCGATCTGGCTCTTCGACTGGACGCGGGCCGATGCCGTCGCGGCCCTCTTCATCGCCGCGCTCATCGTTCCGCGCGCCTTCGCGATCCTCCGTGAGACCGGGTCGATCCTGCTCGAGTCCGCCCCCAAGCAGCTCGATCTCGACGATGTCAGGAAGCACATCGAGGACGTCGACCACGTCGAAGAGGTCCACGACCTCCACGTCACGCGGATCGACTCGAACCTTCCGGTGCTCACTGCGCACGTCGTGCTCGCCGACGAGTGCTTCTACGACGGGCACGCTCCGAAGATCCTCGCCGACCTCCAGGACTGCGTGGCGAAGCACTTCAACATCTCCATCGAGCACTCGACGTTCCAGTTCGATCGTGCGAAGGACGCCGCCGTGGAGAAGCAGACCCACAGCTGAGGGGTGCCGCCGGGGTCCGAAGACGACGCCCGCCGCCGCGAAATGTAACGCGACGGCGGGCGTCATCTCTCCCTCACCCCTCCGGGCGGACTCTCAGTGTGAGGGTTCGGGCACGGCCGCCTCGGCGTGGAGGGCTTCGAGCTGGGCGACGATCGCCTCCGTCATCTCGATCGTGTTCGACTCGCCCCCGAGGTCGCGGGGAAGGATGCCCGCGGCAGTGACGTTCTCGATGGCGCGCCGGACCTCGTCGGCCTCCTGATGCAGGCCGAAGTCGTCGAGCATGAGCGCTGCCGACGAGATCGCCCCGATCGGATTGGACACTCCCAGGCCCGCGATGTCCGGGGCAGACCCATGGACGGGTTCGAACATCGAGGGGAAGCGCTTCTCGGGGTTGAGGTTCGCGCTCGCGGCCAGGCCGAGGCTGCCGGCGAGGGCGGAGCCGAGGTCGGAGAGGATGTCGGCATGGAGGTTGGAGGCGACGACGACGGAGAGCTGCTCGGGGTGGAGGACGAACTTCGCGCTCATCGCGTCGACGAGGACGCTCTCGGTCTCGACATCGGGATAGTCGGCGGCGACGCGCGCGAAGACCTCGTCCCAGAGGACCATGCCGTACTGCTGGGCGTTCGACTTCGTCACCGACGAGACCTTCTTCACCGCTCGCGTGCGGGCGAGGTCGAAGGCGAAGCGGATGATCCGCTCGGTGCCCTTCTCGGTGTGGAGGCTCGTCTGCAGGGCGACCTCGTTGCCCGGGCCGCGGCCGCTGAGGTTGCGACCGCCCATGCCCGCATACTCGCCTTCGCTGTTCTCTCGCACGACGATCCAGTCGAGGTCGGTGTCGTCGGCTTTGCGCAACGGCGATTCGACGCCCGGGAGGAAGGTGACCGGGCGGATGTTCGCCCACTGGTCGAAGGGCTGGGTGATGGCCAGGCGCAGTCCCCACAGGCTCGTGTGGTCGGGGACATCAGCCGAGCCGACCGCCCCGAAGTAGATCGCATCGTGCTTCCGCAGATCCTCGAGCCCGCCCTCGGGGATGTAGGTGCCGTGCTCGAGGTAGTAGGCCGAACTCCACGGGTACTCGGTGACATCGAAGGCGATGTCCCCATCGGAGAGCTTCGCGACGGTGTCGAGGACGCGCAGTCCCGCGGCGACGACCTCGCCGCCGATGCCGTCACCGGGGATGGAGGCGATGGAGAATGTCTGGGTGTCGGTCATGGCTGTCCTCGTTCGGGTGCGGTCGGGCTCCTTCCATTGAGCGCGGAGACGGCGCATAAGTCCAAGACCCGTTCGCGATCGTATCCATTGGCTCTGCCTATGAGTCGACCTTCTGCCTTCGACCCCGCCGAGGCGGCCCGACGTCAGCGCCGACCGTGAGGGGCCGGTCCGGGCCGTCAGGGGCGGGTCCGGGCCCGCAGGGCGCGCTCCGGGCCCGCGGTGTGCGCACCGTCCGGCCGCGATTCACGTCGGCTGCGTCGTCCCGGCGGAGGCGGCGACCTTCGCGGTCGCTGTGAGGAAGGCGGCGGCGGCCGGGGTGAGGCCCTCGGGGCGGGAGATCGCGGAGACGTGCAGCGACGGTGCGCCGAGGAGGGGGACGAGTTCGACGTCGGCCCCGGCGAACGCCTGCCAGGCGGAGGGGAGGACGGCTGTGCCGACGCCGGCTCGGACGAGCGGGATGATCGAGGTGCGGTGCGCCACCTCGGCGGTGATCTCGATGCCGACGCCGTCGGCGATGAGTTCATCGACGTAGGCGCGCATGAGCGACCCGGAGTGGGAGACGACGAAGCGGGTCCCTGTCAGGGTCCGCGGATCGACCGGGGTGTCCCGGGGTGCTCCGGGCTCACGTCTGCGGGCGAGCATGAGGGGTTGGGCGGAGACCGGGAGGACGTCGAGGTCGGTGAGACGCAGCGGACCGCGACTGCCGGGGAAGCCGATCTCCACGCGGCCGTGGCGGACGGCATCGATCGTCTCATCGACGGTGAAGGTGCCGTCGACGGCGAAGGCGATCTGCGGGTGAGAGGTGGCGAATGACGCCATGAGCGCGGTGAGCGGTTCGATGCTCGGCGACGGCATCGCCGCGATCTCGATCCGGCCGGACTGGAGCCCGCGGAGACGGTCGATGTGTGCCTTCGCGGCGTCGAGGTCGCGGACGGCGAGCCGGGCGGGACCTTCGAACTCGCGTCCGGCTTCACTCAGACTCACCGTGCGGCCGATGCGGTTGAAGAGCGAGACGCCGAGCTCGCGTTCGAGCCCCTTGATCGTCTGGGACAGGGAGGGCTGGGCGACGAGCATCGCCTCCGCGGCCTTCGTGAAGCTTCCGGTGTCGACGACGGCGAGGAACTGGCGCAGCTGGCGGATATCCATAGGCATATGCTATTGGTCTCATCGCAAACAGGCCTTGGACTAATCCGCGGGGCTCGGTCACGCTGGTTCGAAAGCGATGAAAGGACCGATGACGGTGGATATCTCGCAGGCACGGGGCGATGGCGGCCCGTCGACTCCCATGACCGATGTGCGCGACGCGCTGCTGGGCGGCAAGACCTTCCGCAGCCTCAGTGAGCAGAAGCTCTCTCCCCGGGAGGAGAGGTTCGAGCGGGCCCGGATGACGTCAGGTTTCATCCTCGCTCCGGCGATCGCCATCGTCTTCGCGCTCCTTCCCCTCGACCTCACGTATCAGCAGCACATGCTCGCCGCCGTCCTTCTCGGCGTCATCGTCCTCTGGATCACCGAACCGGTGCCGATTCCCATCGGTGGTCTGCTCGGCGTCGGGGTCGTCGTCGTGCTCGGGATCGTTCCCGCCGCCGATGCGGTCGGTCCCTTCGGCTCGTCGACGATCTTCACATTCATCGGCGCCTTCATCCTCGCCCAGGCGATGCTCCAACACGGCATCGCGCAGCGTCTCGCGCTCAGTGTCCTCTCCCTGCCGGGCGTCGGGAAGTCCGTGTACCGGGTGATCATCGCCTTCGGCCTCATCACCTGTGTGCTCTCCGCGTTCGTGTCGAACACGGCGACGGTCGCGATGCTCATGCCCACAGCCCTCGGCATCCTCGCTGTCATCGCCGAACTCCTCCAGTCCCGCGGCATCGTCAAGCCCGACTTCGATCCGCTGCGGCTGCGCGTGGGGGCCGCCCTGCTGCTCATGCTCGCCTACGGCGCGAGCGTCGGCGGTCTGCTCACCCCAGTCGGGTCGCCTCCGAACCTCATCGGCCGCGGCCTCATCGAGGAGGCCACGGGGGAGAAGATCTCCTTCGGGCAGTGGATGGCGGTCGCCCTGCCGATCTGCGTGGCGATGTTCATCGTCCTCGCCATCGTCCTCCTCCTTCTCAACAAGCCGGAGATCCGGAAGATCGAGGGCGTCGAGGAGTACGTGAATAAGGAGCTGGCCGAGCTCGGTCCGGTCTCCCGGGCGGAGAAGAACGCCCTCTTCGCCTTCGGCCTCACGGTCCTGCTCTGGCTGCTGCCCGCGTTCGCCGCACTCTTCGCCGGCACCGACTCAGCGGTCTACGAGTTCCTCGACTCCCGCCTCGACGAGGGCATCGTCGCGGTCATCGGAGCCTCCCTGCTCTTCATCCTCCCCGTCGACTGGAAGCGGCGCGAACCGACCCTGACGTGGAGTCAGGCGGCGAAGATCGACTGGGGCACGATCATCCTCTTCGGCTGCGGCATCATCTTCGGTTCGCTCCTCGCCGACACGGGACTGGCCGAGACCATCGGCACCGGCTTCGCGGACACTCTGGGGGTGACGAGCATGCTCACCATCACCATCGTCTCCGTCATCCTCGCGATCCTCATCTCGGAGACGACCTCGAACACCGCAGCCGCCGCCGTCATCGTGCCGATCGTCATCCCGCTGTGCCAGGCCGCGGGCATCGACCCGTTCGTGCCGGCGATGGCCGCGACCTTCGCCGCCTCGTTCGGGTTCATGCTTCCGGTCTCGACACCGCAGAACGCGATCGTCTACGGCACCGGGGCCGTGCCGATCACGACGATGATCAGGACCGGCTTCACCTTCGACATCGCCGGTGCGATCCTCATCATCGTCCTTGCCCCGATCATGATCAGCGTCGTCGGGCTCGGACAGTAGGCGCCCCAGCGGCGGGCGTGCCCGTCCCTCACCCCTCCGGGAGGATCTCGATCGACTCGGTGCGGAACTTCTCGAGCTTCGCCGGGTCGATCGTCACCCCGAAGCCGACGGTGTCGGGGACGTCGACGCGGCCGTCGCGCATGACGATCTCCTCCGTGATGTCCTCATGGAAGAAGCGATTCGACCCGGAGATGTCACCGGGCAGGGTGAAGCCCGGCAGCGAGGCCAAGGCGGCGTTGGCCGCGCGCCCGAGCCCGGTCTCGACCATCCCGCCATGCCACACGGCCACGCCGTTGGCCGCGGCGAGGTCGTGGATGCGCTTGGCCTCGATGTAGCCGCCCACCCGGCCGGGTTTGATGTTGATGACGGCCGCTGCCCCGAGCGCGATCGCGTCGGCGGCCGCCTCGGCGGAGACGATCGACTCATCGAGGCACATCGGGGTCTCCATGAGCTTCGCGAGCTCCGCATGCTGGCGGATGTCGGCCTCACCGAGGGGCTGTTCGATGAGGAGGAGGCCGTAGTCGTCGAGACGGCGCAGGTGGGAGGCATCGACGAGCGTGTACGCGGCGTTCGCGTCGACCTGGAACCCGAAGTCGTCGCCGAAGGCCTGACGGACCGCGGCGACCGTGGCGATGTCCTTGCCCGGCTTGATCTTCAGCTTGATCCGCGCATAACCCTCGTCGAGGTAGCCGCCGATGACCCTGACCGTCTCCTCGACGGAGTCCTGGATGCCGACCGACACCCCTGAGGGCACGGAGTCGACGACCCCGCCGAGGTAGGACTTGAACGACTGGCCGGTGAGCTGGAGCTGCGCGTCGATGACGGCCATCTCGAGCGCGGACTTCGCCATCGGATGCCCGATGACATGCCGCAGGTGCCAGCCGACCGTCTCGGCCGTGAGGTCGTCGACGGCGAAGAGGATCGGGGCCAGCCACCGCCGGGTGACGTCGATGCCCGCGGCGACGTACTCGGAGGAGTAGAGCGGGGAGATCATCGCGACCGATTCGCCCCACCCGGTGATCTCGCCCTGAGGGGTGTCGAACCGCGCTTCGACGAGGTAGCAGTCCTTCTCCGTCTCCCGCATGAACGAGGTCTCGAACGGGGTGACGAGGGGAATGGACACCTGGTGAAGGGTGATCGACGTGAGCTTCATCGGCCGCGGCTCCTGCTTCGCAAAAGGGAAAGGTGATCGTCACCACCTTATGCCCCGGCACTGAGGCGGTAGTGCCCCGGGCCGTGGATTGGTACGGTGGGGCGAAGAGGGCACACGACGAAGAGGGGCCCACCGTGAACGACTACCTGCGGAGTCTCACCGCACGCAAGCAGTCATGGTTCGGGCTCAAACTCCCCGTCAAGGCGGCCCTCGCACAGCCGCTGCTCCACCCGCTCATGCGCGCGGTCGCCCCGCACATCGCCGGCATCCGGATCGGTCGGCTGCCCGCCCCGATCGGACTCACCGAGGTGACCGGTCGTGCCGGCGGAGCCTCCTTCGTCCTCGTCGATCCCTTCCGCTGCGAGATCGCCAAGGAGTTCTACTGGGGGAAGGGCCGGCGCACCGAACCCGAGGATGCCTTCGCCCTCGACCTCATGGTCGACCTCAGCCGCGACGCCGAGGTGTTCGTCGACATCGGCGCCTACACCGGGGTCTTCACGATGGCCGTCCTCGCCGCCAACCCCACCGCCGTCGCCCACTCCTTCGAGATCATCCCCGCCGTCGTGGCCGGGCTGGAGAAGAACATCGCGCGCAACCACCTCGGCGAGAGGGTGACCGTCCACCCGACGGGCGTCGGCGCACCGGGCACGACGATGCGCGTGCCCACCGGGGACGGGGGATCGGCGCTGCCGTCGTTCTACGCCGCGAGCATGGACTTCGCCGACGGCGTCGAGGTGCGCTTCACCTCTCTCGACGAACTCCTGCCGCAGCTGCCCGAGGGGACGACCCGGGTGACGATGAAGATCGACGTCGAAGGCGCGGAGAACGACGTCCTCAGGTACGGCCGGGACTTCCTCGCGGTGCTGCGCCCGGACATCCTCTGCGAGGTCCTCGAGGACCGGGCGAAGCCGGCCGAACTCATGGCCGTCCTCGACGAGTTCGGCTACCGCTTCTATCTCGTCGGCAGCGACCGTCTCATCCACCGGCGACGCATCGTGCCCGATCCCCGCCTCCGGGACTGGCTGCTGACGACGAAGTCGCCCGCCGACCTGCGGGCCGAGGGATTCCCCGTGGAGTGAGATCCCACCGGCGCACACGAGCGCCCAGCGGCACTCAAGAAGCGCGCGGGTCGCCTACTTCGCCAGCTGATCGGCGATGAGTGCTGCGAGCAGAGCGGTGCGCGGAGCGATCTCGGCGATGACCGCGTGCTCGTGTTCGGCGTGCGCACCGTCCCCGACCGCGCCGAGGCCGTCGAGTGTGGGGATCCCGTCGCCGGCAGTGAAGTTCCCGTCCGAGGCGCCGCCCACCGCGACCCCGCGCGGGGCGGCGATTCCGAGCTCGGAGGCGAGCACGGTTGCTCGGTCGAAGAGTGCCGCCGACGCCTCGGGTTCGAAGGGCGGGCGGTTGATGCCGCCGATGACCTCGGTCGTCGACCCCTCGAGCGTCGGTTCGGCGGCGAGGGCGCGGATCGCCGAGTCGACGCGCTCGAGTTCGGCCGCGGTCCGGGCACGGACATCGACACTCACGCGCGCCTCGGCGGGGACGGTGTTCGAGGTCGTGCCGGCGGTGATCGTCGTCGGCACGACCGTCGTTCCGGCTTCGGCGTCGGAGAGGCCGGCGACGAGCGGCAGGGTGAGCGCGAGCGCCATGCCCGCGTTGACGCCCTTCTCGGGTTCGAGCCCGGCATGGGATGCCCGGCCCCGGAAGACGAGGGTGTAGATCCCGGTCCCCTTGCGTTCGAGTTTGAGCGCACCGTCGGCGCTCGCCTCCATGACGAAGACGGCATTCGCCTCGGCCGCCTCGGCGCGGATGAGATCGGAGGAGCTCACGGACCCGACCTCCTCATCACCGGTGATGAGGATCGACAGTCCTTCCAGCCTGCCCTCGCCGAGGCGGTCGGCGAGGATTGCGACCGCGTGGACGCTCATGATCGCCCCGGTGAGCATGTCGAAGCTGCCGGGACCGCGGACCACCCCGTTCTCGGTCGAGAAGGGGAGGCGTTCGATCGTCCCGTGGGGCCACACCGTGTCCTGATGATTGAGGAGGACGACGCGCGGCGGCCCGTCTCCGAAGCGCAGGCGCACATGGGTGACGCCGTCGACGGTGAGCAGCTCCGCCTCGGCGCCGAGGCGCTCACGGAGGAGGTCGGCGAAGTCGCTCGCCCCGCGGGCGACGGCAGCCTTGTCCGAGGACGGCGTTTCGATGCCGATGACGCGAGCGAGGTCGGCGAGCATCGCCGGGAGGCGCTCCTCGGAGTCGCGGACGAGGTCAGAGGGCTGAGTGGGCGAATTCACAGAGGTCGACATGTCGCCGATTCTACGGCTCGCGCGTGCGGGGCACCGCTTGCGTCCGCATCGCCATGGACACGTGGGGGAAAGGTCGGCTGTGAGAAAGTCGGGACCTGGCCCCTCATAACTCCCGTCGTGTGTGGTTTGCTTGAGGCATGGGTGAGGCAGTGAGTTCGAAACGGTACACACCGGAAGAGCGGACCTTGTACCGCGAGAAGCTTGCGGAGAATCTCGAGCTCTTCGACACCTACCTCCGGCATGCCGAGTTCAAGTCGGCCGGCACGATCGGGCTCGAGCTCGAACTCAACCTCATCGACGAGGACAACCAGCCGAGCTTGCGCAACAAGGACGTCCTCGGCGACCTCGACGACGAGTACCAGTCCGAGATCGGCGGGTTCAACCTCGAACTCAACCACCCGGTCCTCCAGGTCGCCGGGCGCGGACTCAAGACCCTCGAAGCCGGGGTCGCCGATCGGCTCGCGAAGGCTCAGAGGGCCGCTGCCGACAAGGGGCTCAGAATCGCCTCGATCGGCACTCTTCCGACGCTGACGACGCAGTTCCTCAAAGAGGACCCGTGGATGACGGAGGAGAACCGCTACGAGGCTCTGTCGAACTCGGTCATCGACGCCCGCGGTGAGTTCGTCAAGATCGAACTCGACGGTCGCGAGACCTACCGGCAGGAGTTCGCCGACATCGCCCCCGAATCCTCGTGCACGTCGATGCAGCTTCACCTCCAGGTCGCGCCGAACAAGTTCGCCGAGGCGTGGAACGCCTCCCAGGCGATCGCCGCCGCCCAGGTCGCGGTGAGCGCGAACTCGCCGCTCTTCGTCGGCCACAAGCTCTGGCACGAGTCACGGATCCCGGTCTTCACCCAGTCGATCGACACCCGCACACCCGAACTCGTCACGCAGGGCGTGCGCCCGCGCGTGTGGTTCGGGGAGCGGTGGATCACGAGCGTCTTCGACCTCTTCGAGGAGAACGTCCGCTACTTCCCGCCCCTGCTGCCCGAGATCAAGGACTTCGTCGAGTTCAGCGACGCCGACGCCCCGAAGCTCTTCGAGCTCAATCTCCACAACGGCACCGTGTGGCGCTGGAACCGGCCGATCTACGATGCCGGTGACAACGGCGCGCACATCCGGGTCGAGAACCGGCTGCTGCCGGCGGGCCCAACGCCCGTCGACATGGTCGCCGACGCCGCCTTCTACTACGGGCTCGCCGAGTTCCTCGTCGGCGAGAACCGTCCCGTGTGGTCCCGGATGTCCTTCGCCGAGGCGGAGGAGAACTTCTTCGCGTGTGCGAAGGACGGGATCAGGGCCCGGGTGACGTGGCCGAAGATCGGGCACATCGCCGTCTCCGACCTCGTCATCGACGTCCTCATCCCGCAGGCCCGGCGCGGACTGCGACGGCTCAACATCGACAAGGACGTCATCGAGGAGTACATGTCGATCATCGAGGGCCGGGCCTCGGGCAGGGCGAACGGTGCGACGTGGCAGCTGCGCATGCTCGACCACCTCGCCCCGGGAAGCCGACCGGACTCGCCGGAGCGCCGTGAGGGGCTCAAAGCAATGATGGATGCCTACCTCGAGAACCAGGCGAGCGGCCGTCCTGTCCACACGTGGGACGTCCCTGCCTGAGTGGGCGGATGGCGTGCGCGGGCTGGCACGCGCCGCCGGTGCCCAACCGACTTGAGGACGCGCAGTGTCGATTTCCGCGTGCCGAATCGACACTGCGCGTCCTCGACACGCGCGTCAGCGCCGGTCGATGACCGCACACCCCTGCGCCGTAAGCCCCTACAGCCGCTCGACCTCGACGAAGATGACGGCATCCTCGCCGTCGGGGTTCGAGACCTCGTGCTCCGACCCAGCGGGACGGGTGTAGGAGACCCCTGCCTGGAGTTCGGCGGTGAGTTCTGTGCCGTCGGAGTTCCGCACGTGCATGGTGTCGGTGACCATAGGGACGACGACGTACTCGTGCTTGTGCCGGTGCATGGGGATGACACCGCCGGGTTCGATCGTCCACCGCGTCACTCGGAAGATCCCGTTGTCGAGCTGCACCTCGCCGGTCGCCCCGGTGTCGCCGGCACCACTGCCAGCCCCGGTGTCGCCCGCGCCACTGCCAGCCCCGGTGTCGCCGGCGCCAACACCCGCATCACCGCCCGCGCCGCCGACGCCCCCGACCGCACGGCTCGTCTCCGCTCCTGTGCTCTCCGTGCTCATCGTCCCTGCTCCTTCGCCGTCGAAGTCGTGTCGTCGTGTGCGGAGGGTCGTGCCCATCCGCCCTCACCCTAAGCCCCTCCGGCACACGACAGCTAGCATGTGCACTATGCGAAACCCGCTGACTACGACTGCGGGCACGCCGAGAGCTCAACCGCCACTCGAGGAAGGGAGCCGACGATGACCGTCGACGACACCCGCAGCCTGCACGTCTCCGACCGGGCGGGTCTCGTCCGCCCGTTCGCGGCGATGAACATCGTCGGCAAGGTCCAGGCGATGCAGCGGGCCGGTCGGGACGCGATCGCGATGTGCCTGGGCGAACCGACCCAGGGTGCGCCGTCTCCGGTCAAGCGTCGCGCCGCCGAGATCCTCACCGACGGGACCAATCTCGGCTACTCCGCGGTCTTCGGCATCCCCGAACTCCGTGAGGCGATCGCCTCCCACTACCGCGACTGGTACGGCGTCGACATCCCCATCGACCGCATCCAGGTCACCACCGGTTCCTCGGGTGCCTTCCAGACGGTGTTCCTCACCTGCTTCGACGTCGGCGACCGAGTGGCCGTCGCCAGACCCGGGTACGGCGCGTACAAGAACATCCTCGCCGCCCTCGGCGCCGACATCGTCGAACTCGACTGCGGGGCCGAGCACGGCTTCCAACCGACGCTCGACCTCCTCGAGCAGGCGCACGCCGAGGCCCCGCTCAAGGGCCTCATGCTCGCATCCCCGGCGAATCCGACGGGGACGATGATCGGGGCCGACCACCTCGGCGAGCTCATCTCCTGGTGCCGCGACCACGGGGTGCAGGTGATCTCGGACGAGATCTACCACGGCATCAGCTACATCGGCACCCGCGGGGAGACAGCGCTCGCCCACGACGACGAAGCCATCGTCATCTCGTCGTTCTCGAAGTACTGGGCGATGACGGGGTGGCGGCTGGGGTGGGCGATCCTGCCCGAGCGGCTGACGACGGCCGCCCGCAACGTCACCGGCAACCTCGCCCTCTGCGCGCCCGTGCCCGCCCAGTACGCCGCGGTCGCCGCGTTCGACCCGGAGTCCTACGCCGAATGCGAGGCGAACGTCGCGTCCTTCGCCCACGCCCGTGACCACGTCCTCGACGCGACCGCGGAGCTCGGGTTCACCGACATGGCCCCGCCCGACGGTGCGTTCTACATGTATGCGCGCATCGATGACATCCTCGAGCGCTCGGGCGGCCGGTTCGCCACGGCCACGCAGTGGTGCGAGGACCTCCTCGAGGCGACCGGAGTCGCCTTCGCCCCCGGTGACGACTTCGATTCCGTGGACGGCTGGCGCTCGGTGCGACTGTCCCTGGCCGTGGGAGCGGATCGCACCGCCGAGGCGCTCGACCGGGTGCTCGAGTACATGAAGTGACGTCTCCGCCGCCGCGGGAAATTCGGGAAGGCGGGCGTGCGCGCGGCGCTCGCCCCAGGTGGGATCACTGGTTCGCCGGGTCAGCGCCCCGGGTGGGATCACTGGTGCGCCGGGTCAGCGCGTCAGTGCTCGTGTCCCTCGACGGTGTGCGCGAGCGCGTCGAGGATGATGTGGGCGACGTGGTCGTCCTTGAGCGAGTAGTACGCTTCCCGGCCGATCCGGTTGACCCCGACGAGGTGGAGACCGCGGAGGAACTTCAGATGCTGGGACACGAGCGGCTGGGACAGCCCGGTCGAATCGACGATGTGCGTGACCGTCGCCTCGCCGTGGGCGAGGACGAGGAGCATCTTCAGCCGCGACGGGGTCGCGAGGGCCTTGAAGAGGTCGGCTGTCTCGGAGATGGCGTCGAGATTGTCCTCGGGATTGCGCAGCAGCTGTTCGACGGCGGCGTTGACCGGGACGGATTCTGGAGAGTCAGCCATGGATAGAGATTACCGGAACAGGCTTCGCGCTCGGCAAATCGTCCGGACCGACACGTCGGGCTCAGGCCTCGCCCTGCTCGGCCTTGCCGATGGCGTCGGGGAGCTCGTCGAGCAGCCACGGATAGCTCAGCGGTGAGAGGTTCGTCAGGGCCGCGAACTCGTCGTCGCTGAGGACGGCGTAGTGCTTGCCGCGGATGACCTTGACCTCGCGGTAGAACGGGTCGGCGAGGTCGGACTCGTCGAGCAGCCCCTTGCCCGTGTCCGGGAAGTGGATGAGGAGGACATCGGCGTCGAGGTCGTCGACCTTCGCCTTCTTCACCGAGTGCTCCTCCGCCGAGTACGACGATGCCGCCGAGGCGGGCAGGAGACCGAGTCCGCTGAAGAAGCTGTCGTCGCTGCCGTCATAGGAGAGGTAGTCGATCGACGATTTCTGCACATCGGCGACCGTGTACGTCGTGTCCTCGAACTCGAGATGCCGACCGGCGATGTCCTCGGCCTCGGTGGTGATGTCGCCGACGACCTGCTTGGCCTTGTCGGCTGTGTCGAGGGCGGTGGCCACCGCTGCCGTCCGGTCCGTCCAGGTCGCGTCGGGTGCCGCGGCGACGACGGGCGCGATCTCGGAGAGGTCGTCGAAGTGGTCGCCCGCGTCCTCGAGGCCGGTGGCGAGGATGACATCGGGCTCGGCCTGCGTGATCGCGGCGATGTCAGGGCCGTCGGTGCCGTCGTAGGTCTGCGGCGCCTCGGCGCCTGAGTCCTCGAGCGCGGACTGCACCCACGGGCTGAACTCGTCATCGCCGCCGGTTGCCGGGGCGATGACCGGTTCGGCACCGAGCGCGAGCGCGATGTCGAGGTCGGTCGGACTGGCCACCGCGATCTTCGTCGGTGCGTCCTCGATCGTCGTCGTCCCGTAGGGCGAGTCGATCGTCTGCGGGAAGGGACCGTCGGGCGCTCCGGCGGAGGACGGGAGCACGGAGCAGCCGCCGAGTCCGATGACCGCGGCGGCTGAAAGGGCAGTGATGGGGAGGGGGCTGGTGAACTTCACCAGGGAAGTGTAGCGCCTGTCAGTGGAGCGCTTCCACGTCGTCCTGACTGCCGATGAGATCGTCGGCGAGCGACTCCCACTGCCCGTACGCGTTCGGATACGCCGAACGCTGCACGGCCTGAGCGGCTTCCGTCGGAGTCATCGAATCCCAGTTCTCGATCTGGTTGAGCCCGGGATTCTCGATCTCGGGATTGATGCCGTAGAAGGACTTCGTCGCGAACACCGGGTCGGTGAGTTCGGACGGATCGCCCCATCCCTGCGAGGGGCGCTGCTGGAACAGGCCGACGGAATCCCGGTCGCCGTGGGAGATGTTGCGCAGCGAGGACTCCTGGAGCGCGGTCATGAGCGCGATCCGGATCGCTTCGTCGTCGAATCCGCCGCCGCGTCCGACGGCGATGATGAGGCGGGCGTTGTCGATCTGCTGCTGGTTGAGCTGGTTCACCGAGGCCATCTGCATCTGCCTGATCGTCGTCGAGCCGAAGGACACGGGCGAATTGAGGATGACGACCGCACCGATCGCCAGTGCTGCGACCGCTGCCCCGAGACCGATCAGGGCACCGACGAGCACGGACCGGGGTCCCCTGCGGTGTCGTGTCTGTCGAGGCATGAATATAACGATAATGCAACAAACTTAAGGGTCAATGTGACCACGCCATGCTTTTTGTCACAGAACGATCACGGCGCGGTGGGAGCCGGGCTGACCGGGCACCCGGTGTTGCCGAACTGCCACGCGGCAGCGGCGCCGGAGTCGGAGTTCTCGCCGTAGGCTCTGGACATGCCCTACGGTCGTCGTCTCACTCCGCTTGCCCGCCTCCTCGTCGCTGGGGTCGCGTTCCTCGTCATGCTCATCGTCGTCGCCGTCGTGTTCTTTGTCGTCGTCGTGTCCACGGGGGTGAACTCCGGCGCCGAGGTGAGCAACCCTCCGGCATCGGTGCAGACGGTGCAGCCTTCGCCGAGCGCGGTGACCGGAGGATGGACGTACGGAGACTGAGCCCGCGCCTCACCGAGGCTGTACCGGCTCCACCGGCTGCCGGAGGATCGTCCGCATCCTCTCCGGTGCCGTCCGGCGGGAGTCGCTGAGGTAGATCTCGTGGTGGCGCCCCGTCCAGACGTATCCCGATTCGGGGATGACGGACTCGTGCATGTGCGCGAGCACCTCGGCCTCGGCGTCGAAGGGTCCGATGTGGAGGGTCTGGATGACGGTTCCCTCGACCAGGGTCTCGAACCGGACGTCACCGAGACGCGGGGGATCGGCTTTGGCGGCGACCGCCTCGGCGGCCCGGGTGACGTGGGTTCCGTCGAGCCACTCGGGGACGGCGAGCATGAGGGTGAAGTCCCAGTCGGCCTTGTTCCGGGCCGTCGTGAAGGAGCTCATGTCCTCGGCCCACCACAGGCCTTCGAGGGGCGGGACGACGTAGTCGCGCTCGATTTCCCGTTTGCTGAGGAACTTCAGCGTGAAGGCGAGCGGATAGAGCGATGCGACCGCCGAGGTGAACTCCGGCGAGGTGTTGGGATCGCCATGGCCGTCGATCATGAGGTAGTTCATCGGTGGAACGTCGACCGTCGCGAACGTCCCCCGTTTCGCTCGGTAGCCGGGCAGGGTCTTCTTGAGATCGATCTTGTCCACGGGTTCTCTCCTCAGCCGTGTCCTGCTCGATTCGGGGGAGCGGGTCGCCTGTTCTGTGTCCCCGCGGGTTCACGGTGTCCGCGGGGGTCCACGGTGTCCGCTCGGGCGACGGGGTGCCGCTGAGTCCGAGTGTAGACCGACTCGGAGCCGAGTTCCCCCGCCGTCCTTGACCTTGACACGCTGTCAAGGTCTTCACTGGGAGGTGAAGGAGGCGGACACCATGACAGAGAACCATCCGCAGGACGGACGTGCAGGAGCATCCCTTGAGACAGGAGTGCAGGATGTGGCCCGCGCTCTGCGGCTGGGCAGTGCGCAGCAGCGACTGCAGGCCGCGATGACGATCGGAACGCACGCCGACCCCGACCACCTCGACGTCCTCATCGAACGCAGCCGGACGGAACCGGACTTCTTCGTCCGCGACATGCTCACCTGGGCGCTCACCCGATTGCCCGCCGACCTCGTCGTGCCCCGCCTCCTCGCCGAGCTCGAGTCCGATTCCGTTCAGGCCCAGAGCCAGGCCCTGCATTCGCTGTCGAAGATCGGGGACCCGCGTGGCTGGGTCGCCCTCGACCCGTCCGTGTCGGGTCTGCGGTTCATCGCCCATGCCGACGCCGAGGCGGCCCGCAGTGCGTGGAGGGCCGCGGTTCGGCTGGTGCCGGGAGACCGACACCGAGATCTTGCATCGTCCCTGGTCACGCAGCTGGGGCGTGGTGATGTCGAGATGCAGAAGAGCCTCAGCCGGGCACTCGTCGCCCTCGGCGACGAAGTCGTGTCAGTGGTCGATGGCAGGGTGGAGGCAGAGGAAGAAACAGTGCGGACACACGCTCTGGCGACAGTGGCGATGTTCCATGACCCCGACGCCGGCTTCGCCCACGCCATGGACGAGGCCAAGCGCGTGGTCGCACTGGGGTCCGAGGCATCGGCCTGAACCGGTTTTGGGAAGGGTCGGTCGGATGCGCGTGGTGGTCGAGAGGGGCAAGCTCGACCACCGTGACGCATGGCCGATGCCTCGGACTCCTTCCTCCGAACCGTCGGGCACAGGACACTGACCGTCATGGCCCAGCGAGTAGAGTGCTGTGTGCTCTCGCGAAACCATAGCGCGACGACCGAGAGAGTGGCGACGTCCGCGTGAGCCGGGGCGGACACCGGAGCCGCGGACCGGGATTCTGCGCGGAGAGCGAGGTGGCGATGCGCATCGGAGAGGTCTCGCGCCGGTCCGGCGTGAGCGCGCGCATGCTGCGCCACTATGAGACTCTGGGCCTCGTCACCCCGAGTGCCCGGGGGTCGAACGGGTACCGCGAGTACTCGCCGAGCGACATCGGCCGGATCTTCCACATCGAAGGTCTGCGCAGGCTGGGCCTGTCTCTGCCCGAGGTCGGCCGCCTCCTCGCCGAACCGGGATTCGACGCCTCGGCGCTCGTCACCGACCTCATCGCGGCTGCACACGAGCGGATCGAGACCGAGCGGAGACTGCTCGACCGCCTCGAGGAGATCCGGCGACTGGGCTACACCGACGGGGAGAGCCTGCTCGGGGCGATCGACCTCATGCGCTCCCTCGAGTCGCGTGACGTCATCCAGCGCCACAAGGCCGCTCTCGGCAGCGGCGTCGACGGCGGCGTGCCCGTCGAGTCGCTCTCCCGCGCCGTGCTCGACGAAGCCGTGCCGAATGCGGCCGGCGCGATGCGGTGGGCGCTCGCCCAGGTCGGCACCGACGCCGTCGTGCCGCTCTCCACGGGACTCCGCTCCGCCGAACCCGCCGTCAGGCGCAACGCGATCCGCGCGCTCGACGAGATCCGCAGGACCGCCTCGGCGGATGACGTCGCGGTCGCGACTGCGGTGGCGGTTCCCATGCAGGAGGCGCTGGACGACGATGACCTAGAGGTGAGGACGGTCGCCGCGCTCGCGCTCGGGGACATGCGGGATCCGGTCGCGGTGCCCATCCTCCTCGAGGTCGCGATGAGCGATGAGAAGGACATCGACGCAGCCGAGGCGCTCGCCAGCTACTTCGCAGAGGTGCCCCCGGCAGGAGGTGCGAATGCGCCGTCCCGCGACGAGGTGGAGGTTCCGGTCGACGGCGTGGAGGTTCCGGTCGACGGCGTGGAGGTTCCGGTCGACGGCGTGGAGGTTCCGGTCGTCGACGGGGCAGGGGCGGCGACCGGCGAGGACACTGGCGAACCGACCGGCGATTCCGTCGGCGCCTCGATCATGGCTGCGCTGCGGGAGCGCCTGCGTTCGTCCGATGCCCATGTGCGCTTCCGGGTCCTCCAGGTGCTCATCGAGATCCCGGACCCTCAGGCCGAGGCCCTGCTCACCGGACTCACCCATGATGCGGAGCAGGAGATCGCGGAGACCGCGAAGGCGGCCCTGCGGCGACGGAGAAGGACCAGCGCCGAGACCGGCCGACATCGCTAGACTTGACCCATGAATCCCCAGGCCCACTCCGCGGATCCCCCTCCCGGCCAGGCCCCCGAGCGCGGACCCAACCGCCGCCGGCAGTCCTTCGTGTTCCGCCGACACCACTTCACCGTCACCGGCATCCTCGACTACTTCTTCTTCCTCTTCGGCGGCGTCGCCTCCCTCTTCCTCGCCCTCCTCATCCTCCTCAAGGGCTTCTCCCTCGGGTGGTGGCAGGTCCTCACCCTGCTCGTGCTCTGGGCGGTCGTCTCCTACCTCGCGCTGCCGCGCCTGCACCGCATCCTCTCCCAGATCTACGTCCCCAACTACTTCATCGGCCGGACCCGGACCTCAGACGGACTCCTCGGCGATCCGGTCAACCTCGCGTGGCGGGGCGAGGAGGCGCAGATCCATCACGCGATGAAGGCGGCAGGGTGGACGCTCGCCGACGACATCACGGCGGCATCGACGTGGGGGATCATCCGGTCGACCGTGGCGAGGTCGAGCTACCCCGAGGCGCCGGTCTCCCCGCTCATGCTCTTCGGTCGGCGGCAGGACTTCGCCTACCAGCAGGAAGTCGACGGCGATCCGGGGCAGCGCCATCACGTCCGCTTCTGGAAGTGCCCGTCGGGTTGGCTGCTGCCGGGCGGACTGCAGGCCGACTGGCTCGCCGCAGGAACCTACGACAAGAGCGTCGGACTCTCCCTCTTCACCCTCCAGGTCACCCACAAGATCGAGGAGAACACCGACATCGAACGCGACTACATCGTCAGGACCGTCACCGAGGCGGACCCTGAGATCAGCGTCGACGTCGTCAGGGACTTCTCGACCGGCTACCACTCGCGCAACGGCGGCGGCGACGCGATCATCACCGACGGTGACCTGCCGATCGTCGACGTCGGCAGGGTGACCACCGATGCCGAGGACTACCCCGAACGGCTCGACCTCGCCCTCGACGCCACGCAGATCGACCAGGACGCCCACTCGGTCTCGGCCCTTGCCCGCACCCTGTGGAGCAGGCGACCCCTGCAGACGCTCATCGGCGCGGGCCTAGTGCTCGTCCTCCTCATCTTCCAGGCCACCGACGTGCTCAGCATCCTCCTCGACTGGGATCGCCTGCGGGCGGATGTCGCCGGAGTCGGCGTCGAGGTGACAGCGTCCGAGACCGAGGTCGTCACCCGGATCGTCGCCGGCGTCCTCGTCGGACTGAGCCTCATCATCGGCGTCATCCAGGTGATCGCCTCCATCTCGGTCTTCCGCGGCAGCAACCGGGCCAGACTGTGGATCCTCACCCTCTCGACGATCTCCGTCGTCATCTCGTTCACGAACTACCTCACAGGGGATCGGAGCATCGCGACGAACATGTACTCGCTCATCACCGTCGCCCTTCAGGTCGGCGTGCTCCTCTCGCTCTCGAGCGACTCCTCGAGGCTCTTCACCCGATTCAGCACCGCGGCCGCCCGCGCCGATCGCCAGGACCGAGCCATCGAGGACTGAGCGCTCTGGAGCCGACGCCCGGACCGCCTCGGCGGAGGTCGGGGTAGTCTGACGGCAGGGCGCAGATTCCGCGCCGCCGGCCGAAAGGAACCGAGATGACCGACCCCAACCGATCCGACGATGCAGCGGTCTTCGATGCGATCGACCCCGCACTCAAGGTCGTCAGCGCCGAGATCACCGTCGACGCCCCTGCTGCCGAGGTCTTCGAACTCATCGCCGACCCGGCCAGGCAGCCGGAGTGGGACGGAAACGACAACCTCGGGTCCGCTGCCTCGGGCCAACGGGTCACCGAGGCGGGCGGATCGTTCGTGACGACGCTGACGAAGGGCGTCGAGCGCGAGAACCACGTCGTCGACTTCGTCGAGGGCCGCCGCATTGTGTGGATGCCCTCGGAGGTCGGTCAGCCTCCGCTCGGGCACACGTGGATCTGGGAGATCGAGGCCGCCGGGGACGAGTCTGTGCTCGTGCGCCAGACCTACGATTGGACGCGGCTGCGCGATCCCAAACGCCTTCCGCGGGCCCAGTCGACGACCGTGGAGACGCTGCTCGCATCGATGGAGCGTCTCAAGGCTCTCGCCGAAGGCTGAACCCGAGAGCTCAACGCCCCGTCGGGGTCTCTCACCTCGGCCAGGCGTCGGCGAGGCGGGTGAGGAGGTCAGCGAGCATCTCGCGCTCCTTGTCGGTGAACGAGTCGAGCGCGACATCGACGCTCTCCCTCTGCGCACCGAGGAAGCGGTCGGCGATCGCCCGCCCCTTCTCGGTGAGGGCGATGAGCGTGCGCCGCGCATCATCGGGATCGGCTTCGCGTCGCACGAGGTCGAGCTCCACTCCCTGGGAGACGAGACGCGACGCGCGCGGCTGATCGACGCCGATCGCCTCCCCGAGGGCGCTCACCCCGATCGCGTGCCCGACCTGGGCGAGGGCGATGAGGAGGCGCAGCTGTGCACGTCCCCCGAGGCGGCCGCCGAGGCGGCGCGACCATTCCCGCCACTCGTCGCGGCCTGGGTGGCCGTGGTCTCCGTCGCGACCGGAGGCGCGGTCCCCGCCGAAGGGGCCGTCCTTGCCGAACGGGCCTCCTTCGCCGAAGAGTCCTCCGAAGGGGCCGTCCCCGCTGAAGGGATTGGGGCCGCCGAACGGATTCGGGCCCCCGCCGTGGTCGCCGTGTCGTCCGTGGCCGGAGAGACCGCGGAAGCCCCGTCGCCATTGGAGGCGGGTGAGCGCCTCGGCGATCTTCTCCGTGGAGCTGTCTGTCGTCATGCCTCGATTTTACATGTCTGTTGACATGTTTCAGGGTGCATGTCATTATGCATATACATGTCAGATGACAACTAAAGGAGATGACATGACCACCCACGACCACAACGAGAATGACCATGACGACCGCCGCGACGACCTCCATGACGACACGAGTGAAAGCTCGTCGCCCGCGACACCCGAGGACTCGTCATCGGCGACCGCCGGTGACGGCGGACGGGAGGGAGCCGGCGACGGAGCAGAGGCGACCGATGGATCCGTCCGATTCGGCCGCTCGTCCGCGCCGGAGGACGGTGCGGATCCGATTCCCTCCGACGGGGAGGCGACGTCCGAGGACCGGCCGCTCGACCACGAGGACCGGCCGCTCGACCACGAGGATCGGCCGCTCGACCACGAAGTCAGCGACGATGCCCCGCACCTGGCCCACCTGCTCAGGCAGGCCGGTCGGTCGCTGCGCAGGGAGTTCTTCGGAGCTCTCGATGACGCGGGCATCGACCCGCGTGATCTGCGCGGGTACGGCCGTCGCAATGACGACGAGGTCGTCGACGACGGCGCGTGGACCGATGAGGACCCCGCCGACCGGGCGTCCGACGAGGAGCTGCGCAACCGCATGCGGGAGCTGCGGGATCGAGTGAGCGCGAAGATCGACGACATCCTCACCGAGGAGGAGATCGAATCCGTCAACGCCACGCTGACGAAGCTCATCGACGCACTCGGAGGCGACGAGGAGAGCCGCCGCGCGTTCAAGGAGCGGATGCGCCGATTCGGGCGTGACCGCGGCTTCGGTCCTGGCCGCTTCGGTCCCCACGGGTCCGAACCGCGCGCATACCCGGGAGACCGTGACGGCGAGCACCGCGATCACGTCTCAGCCGACGATGACGACTTCGATCCGCGCACCGCGTTCGGGCACGGGCGCGGCTGGTCCCGCCGAGGCGGGGAGCGCGACACGGACGGCCGTTTCGGCCGCCGCGGCGACCGGGAGTCGCGCGAAGGCTACGGGTCGCGCGACGGCTTCGGGCCTCGGGGCCGCGGCCGGCGCGGCCGGTGGGGATTCGATCCGCGCAGCGGTTTCGACCCCGACCCGCGTGAGTTCTTCGCCCAATGGATGCGCGGCTCCGACTCCGGCGCTCGGGGACGCGAGGAGGCCTACGAGCGCGGTTTCGCCGCCGGGTTCGAGCAGGGCAGGAAGTCCCGGGACTGACGGCGATCACGCGGCGGTGGGAGATCGACGGAGGCCTGCCGCCGCGCCCGGCCCGACGAGCGTCCGCCCAGGAGCCCGCTGGGAGTCACCCGGCGGGCTCATTGTCATCCGGTCGCCAGATCCTCACCCGCGCCGGAGCACGTCCTCGAGGGCGTCGAGCACAGATCGGTCCTCGATCGTCGACGGCACGGCCGGGTTCTCGGCGCCGTCGGCGATCTCGCGCATCGTCTTGCGCAGGATCTTCCCCGAACGCGTCTTCGGCAGCGCCGAGACGATGTCGACCTGTCTGAACGCGGCGACCGGACCGATCTCCTTCCGCACCATCGCCACGAGCTCTGCGGCGATCTCCTCGGGATCGACCGCCTCGGCGGAGTCGCCGAGCACGACGAGGGCACGCGGGCTCTGACCCTTCGTCTCGTCGTGGACGCCGATGACGGCCGCCTCGGTGACGGCCGGATGGGAGGCGATGACCGCCTCCATCACCCCGGTTGAGAGCCGGTGGCCGGCGACATTGATGACGTCGTCGGTGCGTCCCATGACGTAGACGTAGCCGTCCTCGTCGAGGTAGCCGGAGTCGCCGGTGAGGTAGTAGCCGTCGAAGGCCGAGAGATACGAGGAGACGAAGCGGGAGTCATCGCCCCACACGGTCGCCATCGTCCCCGGCGGCAGCGGCAGCTTCATGACGATGAGACCCTCCTGGCCGGCGGGAACCGGGGCGCCGCCGGGGTCGACGATCTTGATGTCGTAGCCGGGCACCGGCTTCGTCGGGGATCCCGCCTTGAGGGGGAAGCGCGTGAGGCCGAGCGGGTTGGCCGCGATCGGCCAGCCGGTCTCGGTCTGCCACCAGTTGTCGACGACGGGGATGTCGCGGCCGGTCGCCTCGGCGAGGATCCGGGTCGTCCACTCGTACGTGTCGGGGTCGAGGCGCTCCCCGGCGAGGAACGAGGCCCGCAGCGAGGACAGGTCGTACTGGCCGATGAGCCTGCCGTCGGGATCCTCCTTGCGGATGACGCGCATCGCGGTCGGCGCGGTGAAGTGGACGTTGACCCCGTGGTCGGCGATGATCCGGAAGAACGTGCCCGCATCCGGGGTGCCGATCGGCTTGCCCTCGAAGAACACCGAGGTGACGCCGGCGAGCAGCGGCCCGTAGACGATGTAGGAGTGCCCGACGACCCAGCCGACGTCGGAGGCCGTGAACATCGTGTCCCCGGGCTCGAGGCCGAAGATGTGCGGCATCGAGTAGGCCAGGGCCACCGCATAGCCGCCGGAGTCGCGGACGATGCCCTTCGGCTTGCCCGTCGTGCCCGAGGTGTAGAGGACGTAGAGTTCGTCGGTCGACTTCACCGTCACCGGGTCGATGCCCTCGGAGGTGGCGGCGAGGAGCTCGGCGTAATCGAGGTCGGTCTCGCCGAGCTCGCACCGGTGCTCGTCGCGTTGGACGATGACGGTGAACTCGGGCTTCGACTCCGCCAGGTCGATCGCCTCGTCGAGCATCGGCTTGTACTCGAGGATCCGTCCGCGTTCGACCCCCGCCGAGGTGGAGATCACGGCCTTCGGGGCGGTGTCGTCGATGCGCACGGCGAGTTCGGCTGGGGCGAAGCCGCCGAAGACGACGGAGTGGATGGCCCCGATCCGCGCGCACGCGAGCATCGCGACGGCCGCCTCGGGGATCATCGGCAGGTAGATGACGACGCGGTCGCCTTTGCCCACGCCGCGGTCGGACAGGGCACGGGCGAAGCGCGAGACCTCGTCGAGGAGCTCCGCGTAGGTGATCGTGCGGACGGTGTCCGTGACGGGGGAGTCGTAGATGAGGGCGGCCTGGTCGCCGCGGCCGGCTGCGACGTGACGGTCGAGGGCGTTGAAGCAGACGTTGAGTTCGCCGTCGGGGAACCACCGGTAGATCGGTGCGGTGGAGTCGTCGACGGCCCTCGTCGGCTCCTTCACCCAGTCGATGAGCGTCCTGGCCTGCTCGAGCCAGTACTCGCCGGGGTCGGCGGAGATCTCTGCGATGACATCGTCGTAGGTGGGGCGGGAGATCGCATTCATGGTCCCATTGTGACGCATGGCACATTGCTTCGCCGAGGTGGGGGTGCCCAACCGTTACCTCCGGCTCCCGGCATTCGCTCCCATCGACGGGCACAATGGGAGGATGCGCTATCTGATCGCTCTCATCGTCGGTATCGTCGCCCTCTTCGTCGTCAACGCCTTCACCGGCATCTTCTCACTGCCGAGACCGTGGAACTCGCTGTCCATGGGTGGCATCGTCGGCATCACGATGGTCATCATCCTCCTCATCTGGGAGACCGTGCGTCCCAGCCAGCGCGAAGGCATCCCGGGAGCACCGAGGATGAGCGACGAGGAACGCGCGCAGGCCCGTGCGGATCGACGCGCCCGCCTCGCCGCCGAGGCGGGGGTCAGGGACGACAGCTCGTCCGAGTCCGCGGGGGCCCCGTCCTCGAGCGGGGCTTCGGACGACGCGACGACCTCCGCCTCCGGGGCTTCGGACGCCGCGGAGACCTCTTCCGCCGCCGGGGCTTCGGACGCACCGCCCGCCGGGGCCGAGGAGTCGAACGCGGAGAGCGTGACCTCCGGTGACGACGAGAAGCCGAGCGCCGGGCCTGATCGATCAAGCACAGGATCGGATCCGAGCCGAACGGCTTCCGAGACCCCGGGCACCGCAGCGCCACCGGTGCCGGAAGCACGGCTCGGTGAGGTCGGCGATGACGCTGGTCCCGCCGATCGGTCCGGCACCGAGCAGGCTCCGGACACCGCTGTGAAGCGGGCGGCCGAGGCGAAGGAGGCGGAGCGCGCCGAGGCCGACGCCGAGACGGTCGACGACATCGAACCCGATCACGCGCGGGAGGCCGCCGAGCGCGAACGCGAGCGGGAGGACAGCGCGGTCACCGACGACAACCGGGACGATTCGGCGCAGGGCTCCTCCCTCGAGTCCCCGCCGGTCGGTCAGCCCGGCATGTCTGTCGACGTGCTCGACGATGAGAGGAATGCTTCGTCCGCCTCGGAGGCAGCCTCCGACGGAGGCACCGATGGAGACACGCGCTCGTCACGGTGAGGTGCGCTCGCTGCGGTGAGGACCGTGGTCGTCCCAACCTGATTCCCTGGTCACCGCACCGAGTCTCCTACTGATTGACTGGTCACTCCGCCGAGGCGGCTGAGCCGATTCGGGCACCCGCACCACGGTGGAGTGACCAGAGAATCGCGGGGGCCACGGCGGAGTGACCAGAGAATCGCGGGCGCTAGTGCGGGGCGTGGTCGATGAGGGCGAGCACATCGTCGACGGCCCGGTCGCGGGTGGTGAGGACGATCCGGGCCCACGTCTCGCCCGGTCCCGGCTGCTCACCGGCGACCATCCGTGAGCGCAGCTGAGTCCACCGCCGCCAGTGCCGGTCGAAGGCCGGTCCGCGCACGATCCGCCCGCGACGCTCCTGACCGGCCAGAGCGTCATCGCGGTCGACGTCGATGAAGACCGCCTCGGCGGGACGCCCGCGCAGATGCGCGAGCCACAGCAGCAGCCGCCGACTCCACCGGCGGGTCCCCGGGTCATGGACGATGAGGGGGCGGTCACCTCGGCGGAGGAGACGGAACAGGGCCGCGAAGTGAGCGATGGTGTGGACGAAGGGCCGCGCCACCGGGTACGGCAGCCACGGCAGCACCCGGCGCAGGACATCACGGACCGACTCCGGGTCCGAGATCCGCAGCCACGGGGCGTGACTCCGGATCTCCTTGAGGGTTTCGGTCTTGCCGGCCCCGGGGACGCCTGCGAGCAGGACGACCGGAGACGACCGTGTCGCGGTCATGGGCCCATTGTGCGGGAACAACCTGAGCAACTGCCGCACTGTGCGGGAGGGCACAGCCGTCGCACCGGACCGCAGCGTGCGCGAGAGCGGAGCTCAGCCCGCGTAGTGCTCCGCGAGGACCTTCAGCCCCTCTTCGATGCTGATGCGCGGGCGCCATGAGAGCACCTCCTGCGTCCTGCGCTGGTCGAACCAGTGCGCGGTCGAGAGCTGCTCGGCGAGGAAGCGTGTCAGCGGCGGCTCGTCGTCGTGCTCTCCGAGGGCCCACACCCGCTCGACGACGGACCCTGCGGCCAGAGCCGGTCCGACCGGAATCCGCAGCGTCGGCTCCGCGGCCCCACCGGCGATCGCGATCCGCGACATGAGCTCGCCGATCGGACGCGGCTGGCCGTTCGTGACGACGAGTGCCTCCCCGTGGTGCTCATCGACGGCGGCGACGGCCGCGACGATCGCCTCGACGG
Source organism: Brevibacterium sp. LS14 (assembly GCF_012027885.1). Taxonomy (NCBI): domain Bacteria; kingdom Bacillati; phylum Actinomycetota; class Actinomycetes; order Micrococcales; family Brevibacteriaceae; genus Brevibacterium; species Brevibacterium sp. LS14. The sequence continues at coordinate 86,603 of NZ_SJXG01000053.1, read as the reverse complement.
CGTTGTCGACGAAGAGCGTGTCGACGAGTGCTGCCCCCGACCCGAGAACAGGCATCCGGCCCGCTCTCGCGCGGTCGATGACCCGCTCCGTCAGCTGTGTGTCGCCCGGTCCCCACATGAGGTGGGGGCGGAGGACGAGGACGCGGAAAGCGGGGGAGTCGGCCTCGAGCGCGATGTGTTCGCCTGCGGCCTTCGTCCGCGCGTACTCACCGCGAGCGTGCTCCGGCGATGCCGGACCCGCACCGTCGCCCACGATCGAGGCCCCCGTGTGGGCGACCGACGGCGAGGAGATGTGGACGAGCCGAGGGACCCCGGCGGCGCGGGCGGCTTCGACGAGTGTGGCCGTGCCCCCGATGTTGACGGCCTCGAACTCGGAGGCATCGCCCATCATCGACACCTTCGCCGCGAGGTGGACGATCGCCTCGGCGCCCGCGACCGCCTCGGCGACGGCCGCCGGATCGGTCACCGACCCGAGGACGTCTCGGGCGCCGTCGACTCCGGACGGACGCCGCTGCAGGGTGGTCACGGCATGACCGTCGGCGACGAGCGCGCGGGCGACGGAGGACCCGAGCAGGCCCGAGGCGCCGGTGACGGTGATCTGCATGGTGGTCTCCTCAGTCGGTTCGGGAGGACGGTTCGGGATCGGGTGTCGGGCGACGGCCGGCGGCCGGCGGCTGAGCCTCAGACGCGCCGGGGCACGCCCTCACCTGCGAGCACCCGCTCCGCCCACTGCGCGAGCCGGGTCCGGTCGATCTTCGAGTTGTGGCGGATGTCGGTCGGGAAGCTCGGAGCGACGAGCACGGCGGCGAGATCGGCCCCCGTCCCAGCGACGAGCTCGCGCAGCCGTGCGGTGAGCTCGAGCGGAGCGAGCCCGGGACGCAGGTCCGTGCCCTCGGCGTCGAGGACGGCGACGAGCGCCTCAGTCCCGATCGGACCGACACCGACGACGGCACTGCGGGTGACCTGACCGTCCGTGTCGATGAGGGCCTCGAGTCCGCCAGGACCGACCGGTCCCTGCGGTGTCGTGATGACGTGCTGGAGGCGGCCCTCGAGCCAGATCCGGCCCGCATCGTCGATGTGCCCGATGTCGTTCGTCCGGTGCCAGTCCTTCCCGCCGAGGCGGTCCCGCCCCGCGTGCGCGGTCGTGCGCCAGAGATTGTCGTACCCCGAGCGCAGATGCGCGGCACTGACGACGAACTCGCCGAGGCGACCCTGCGCCTGTGCGCCCGTGAGCAGATCGTCGGAGGCGAACCCCGACTCGTCGATCGGCGCGAGCGCCAGCGTCACTCCGTCGATCGGGGTGCCGACACAGACGCCGAGGTCGGATCCGGCCTCGGCCGCAGCCACCCCGGCCGCGTCGATGTCGGTGAGGAGCAGACCCTCAGTCATCCCGTACGGCGAGTGGATCGACGCATTCGGGAACACCTCGGCGATCGACTCCATGAGCTCAAGCGGCACCGGCGCCCCGGCGGAGAGGACGAGGTCGACGCCCGCGCACGCCGCCCGCTGGGCATCGTCGAGCTCACCGGCGGTTCGGGCGACATTCCGGTACGCGGCGGGTGAGGCGAAGACCATCGTCGCGTTCCCGGCGATGATCGCGTCGGCGATGGCCGTGGCCGTGAGCGTCTTCGGCTTCGTCACGGACATGTCCGGGGTCACCGAGGTGGCCCCGATGGCGGGTCCGAGCAGGGCGAAGGGCGGGAAGCCGGCGACGAGCCCGGTGCCCTCGCGGACGTCGAAGACCCGGGTGAGCACCTCGGCGAGGGCTGCGATGTCCCCGTGCGTGTACCGCACGCCCTTCGCCGGACCCGTCGACCCGGAGGTGAAGAGGACCGCGGCATCGGCGTCGGGCCCGGGGGTGGGCAGGTCCCCGAAGATCGGGGTGCGGGAGAGTTCGGTGAGGCTCGTCTCGGTGCCGAAGACCCTCCGCTGGACCTTCCCGAGCGGGGAGACCGAGATCCGGCGTCCCGGCCAGCCGAACGCGCGGGCGAGCCCGAGACCGGGCAGCTCGCCGATGATCCACTGCGGGTCCGCCGAGGTGACCGCCCGGGTCATCCCCGCCGGACCGAGGCCGGCATCGGCGACGACGGCGACCGCGCCGATCTTCAGGCACGCGTAGAGGGCGGCGGTGAGGTTGTTGCCGGGCGGGACGAGCATCGAGACCCGGTCGCCGGGCTGCACGCCGAGGTCGCGCAGGCCGTGGGCGATCGCGGTGGTGACGTGCCAGAGGTGGCGCCAGGAGATCTGCTGGGCAGGGTCCTTCGAGAAGTCGACCGAGGCGATCGCCTCGTCGTCGCGGCGGGCGTCGAGGATCGCGGTGACCGGGCGGGTTGTGGCTGAGGATGTGCCGACCGGCGCCGAGGCGGTCGACCCGGGGGCGGCGCTCGCCCCATTGTCCGCGACGCTCGACCCATTGTCCGCGGCGCTCGCCTCATTGTCCGCGACGGCAGTGGTCGTCGGGAACTGCGCGTCGAGCCATTCGAGGACGGTGCCCGGCACGTCCCAGTCCTCGCCGACGAGATGGGAGCCGAGTTCGAAGCGGTGGATATCAGCGTGCGGCAGGCGCCCGCGCAGATCCCGCAGATAGCGTTCGAGGAAGACCGGGTCCTTCGGCCCCCAGACGAGCAGCGCCGGACGGTCGAAGGCGGCGATGTCGGCACCGATGCGCTGGAGCTCATCGTAGGAGGGGTGCCGTTCGTCGACGGGGATGTCGGCGACGAAGCCGCCGATCCCATGCCGCTGGGCCGCGGACTCGTACGGGGCGCGGAAGCCGGCGCGGACCTCGGGGGAGAGGTCGCCGAGGCGCAGCGTCACCCGGAGGAACCCATCGGTGAGCACGGTCGCCGTCGGCAGCATCGGACCTGCCAAGGTCGCACGCAGGGGTGCGGGGATCGGTGCGTCCTCCGGCTGGTGGACGGCGGTGTTGAGGCTGATCGCGGCGTCGACCCGGTCGCGGTTCCGCGCCGCCCAGCCGAGCGAGAGGACCCCGCCCCAGTCATGGCCGAGGGTGACGACGGGATGGCCTGTCCCCGCCTCGGCGAGGAGAGGAGTGACGACGGCGTCGAAGTCGGCGATGCGCTGGGAGATCCGACGCACCTCGGCGCCGTGAGGGGTCGGCAGACCATCGTGCGGCAGCCGTTCGGAGAAGCCCATGTCGAGCTGGTCGGGGGCGATGATCCGCCACGCACGTCCCCCGTCGGCGGCGGAGGCGAGGCTGACCGCGGCGAGCCGACGCCACAGGTATGACCATGTCGGATTGCCGTGGAGGGCGAGGATCGTGCCCTCGGGTTCGATGCCCTCGGCCTGCAGGGACGCAAGCGTGTCGAGGACGTGGAAGTCGTGGGGGCCGTCAGCGGTCTGCGCCGTGACGATCCGGGACCACGCGGGATCCCACTCGGGCAGCGTCGGGGGAGTCGTTGCCGGCCGTGCAGGGTGCCTCATGGATTCCTCTACCACTCGATCTCGGTCATGGCGGTGTTGAGCCCCGATCCCACGCCCATGCAGAGGATCCGGTCTCCGCGCTGGAGCGTCTCGACCTCCCGGCTGAGCGTGATCGGCAGGGACGCAGGGCCGACATTGCCGAGCTCCGGGTAGGTCACGGGGATCCGTTCCGGGTCGAGGCCGGCGGCTCGGGTGATCGAGTTCGTGTGGACGTCGGAGACCTGGTGCATGACGTAGCGGTCCATGTTCCGCCAGTCCCAGCCGTTCTCGTGCGCCTCCTCCCATGCGGCGACGACGAGCTCCATCCCTCCGGCCAGCAGGCCCTTCGTGTCGGTGAACATCCCGTTGTGGTCACCGACGCACAGCTCATGGTGCTGCGTGGCCGCCCGGGTGATCCCGCCGAGGATGCGGTGGCCCTCCGGGTGCCTGTCCGCGGGTCCGAGGACGGCGGCGGAGGCTCCGGAGCCGAGGGTGAGGGAGGCGAACTCGTTGAGGTACTCCTCCCGGGTGATGCCCGAGCGGGTGAGGCGGCGCAGGGTCGCCTCCTGCACGCGGGAGGCGTCCTCGCCGGCGACGACGAGAGCGTAGTCGATCTGGCCGGCGTCGATCATGTTCGCGGCCAGGGTCATGCCGTTGACGAACCCGAGGCACGCGTTGGCGATGTCGAAGTTCATCGCGTGCGGGCCCAGCCCGATCCCGGCGTGGACGCCGACGGCCACGGACGGCTCGAGGTGCTCGCGGGTCACCGAGGTGTTGACCATGAGGCCGATCGCCGACGGTTCGACTCCAGCCTCGGCCAGCGCCTTGCCGCCGGCGGCGACGGCACCGGCGACGAAGTCGCTCGGCTGGTCCCAGTTGCGGCGGGCCTCGACACCGGCCACGCGCTGGAGGAGACCCGTGGGCAGGCCGAGGGTTGTGAGGGTATCGGCGAGGCGCTCGTCGAATTCGTGGGAGGTCACTTCATTCGGGGCGACGATCTCGGCCAGACCGAGAAGCGCCACGTTCGAGTGCCGGAAAGTTGCGTTGCCGTTCGCCAATTGAGGTTCTCATCCCTTTTCGGGTCGTTCGTCGACGTCTGCCTTGGCCGCCTTCCCGCGCGGGGTGGGCGCTGTCGGGCGGAGGAAGTCCGGGGACTATCCTAGCGCGCGGTTGCTGAGATCGTTCTCAGCGCCGGGAACCCGGGGGACCGAGATCGCGGGAGCAGGTGCGGCCGACCTCGCCACCGGGTGCCTGTGCCGGGACCCCGGGCGCGTGTGCTGGGACCCCGGACGCCTGTGCCGGGACCTCGGGCGCGTGTGCCGGGGTCAGCGGGTGAACCATGTGAATCCGTCGTAGGCGAGCCCGGTCGCGCAGAGCACGGCGATGCCGGCGAGGACGATCGAGGTCACGGTGTGCGAGACCTTCGAGGCCTGGAACCGTTCGGCCCGCGAATACGCCATCGGACGGTCGGTGACGTTGCGGCCGAACTGGGCGAAGATCCGCCAGTCCATGACGTCGATGAGGGACTTCGCGGCGAGGGTGACGACGATGATGCAGCCGACGGCCATGAAGAGGAGGAAGACGAAGCCGAGGAAGCCGTAGTCGGTGAAGAACCTCACGACGCGGTCGCCGACGGCCGCGGCGAATCCCGAGAACCCTTCGCTCATCGGCAGCGGGTCGAAGGAGTCCATGATCGAGTTGAGCGTCATCCGGTCGCGTTCGGTCCGGGAGGCGCCGATGTACATGACGAGGGCGGCAGCAAGGGCCACGCCGAGGTTGATGATCGTGATCGTCGAATTGTCCGGCCAGAAGTCCAGGGACTTGATCGTGTACGTCGCCGCCAGCGCGACGCAGACGATCGCCCCGACGAGGGCACCGACGGTGGCCGGCAGGAGCAGGTTGTTGAAGAAGACGAAGGCGATCGCGGCGAGGAGCGCGGCACCGAGGATGTAGGTGAACACCGCGAGCGTGTCGCCCGACGAGGAGGTGGCCGCGCGCCGGTTCTGGGCGATCATCTGCCCCGAGTAGGCGATGTTCTGGGCGAGTTCGGCCGTCGTGGCCTTCTCGTCGGCGTCTGCGGTCGGCATCACCCGGGTCTCGGCTTCGTCGGCGCTGTAGCCGCGGACGTCCCGACGGCGCGGCGGCTGGCCGTAGCCTCGCGGGCTGCCCTGCTCGGGGTAGCCCGGCTGTCCGTATCCCTGGCCTCCTGGTCCGCGGTGTTCCGGGGCGGGCTGCCACTTCCCGACCTTGGCCGCCAGCAGGTAGATGAGGATGACGACGATGGCCGCGAGGACTCCGATGGAGATGTTGGCGCCGATCTCGCTCATAGGGACTTCCTTGCCGAATGGACAACAGTGATCTTGTCTATTCTATTGGCTCCCTCACCGGCCCGCCGACCATCGCCGCTCGACCCCGTCGGCATGGGTAAGCTGAGAGGGATCCCAGCGCCCGGCATTCGAAGGAGAATCCCGATGAGCAACGCCCAAGCCTTCACCACCGCGGCCATGCCGCTCGACCAGCAGCTCGTCCTCGTCACGGGCGCCGGCCGCGGGCTCGGCGCGGCGATCGCCAAGGCCTTCGCCCACGCCGGATCAGGACTCGTCATCAACTACCGGTACTCGGCCGACGCGGCAGAGGAGCTCGCCGAGGCGATCCGGGCCCGTGGTGGTCGCGCGGCGGCAGTCGAGGCCGACGTCACCGATGATCGAGCGGTCGACGCGATGTTCGAGACGGCGCAGGAGGAGTTCGGCATGCCCGTCTCGACAGTCGTCAACAGTGCGCTGCTCGACTACTCCTTCAACGGCGAGGAGCGTCAGCCCGCCGATGAGATCGACTACGACGACCTCTCGGAACAGTTCCGGGGGACCGTCGGGGCGGCGATGAACACGATTCAGGCGGCTATGCACGGCTTCCGGGAGATCGGGTCCGGGCGCGTGATCAACATCGGCACCAACCTCGTCCAGCATCCCGTCGTCCCCTATCACGACTACACCGCCGCCAAGGCCGCTCTGCTCTCGCTGACCCGGACCTTCGCCCGTGACCTCGGGCCCGCAGGTGTGCGCGTCAACATGCTCTCCGGCGGCCTTCTGCGCACGACCGACGCATCGGCGGCCACCCCTGAGGGCGTCTTCGATGAGGTCGCTGCGGCCTCGGCGCTCGGGCATGTGACGACCCCGGAGGAGTTCGCCTCGGCGGTGATCTTCTTCGCCTCCCCGGACTCGCGCGCGGTGACCGGACAGAACCTCATCGTCGACAACGGCTACGTCATGCGGTGAGCGGCGGCGGTGCCCGCGACGGCGGGAATCGCTATGCTGGAGCGATATCATTCGCGGTGACCTGGGCAGATCGTGTCATTGCGGCGACAGGACCAGACCCAATGGCGGCACCCGGGAGGCGGAGCGATGGTGGACGGGCGCGGACAGGCCTCCGACGGGGGAGGCGCCGCGGACCGGAGAGCCCCGACACGCGAGTCGACCGGCACGTCGAGTCTCGCGGTCACGCTGCGCACGGTGATGCCTGAGCTCACCCCCGCAGAGAAGAAGATCGCCCGCGCGCTGCTCGCCTCCTATCCGCTTGCCGGGCTCGAACCGATCGCCGACCTCGCGTACTCGGCCGGCGTGAGTGCGCCCTCGGTGGTGCGCTTCGCCCGGACGTTGGGCTTCGACGGGTATCGGGGGCTCCAGGACGCGCTCAAAGTCGAGATGCGCGAACGCGAGGAGTCGAACCTCTCCCAGGCCGAGGTCAGCAGGGCGGATGACGAACCTGTCTTCGAGGCCGCCAGGCGCGGGTATCACGCGGGGATCGATGAGACCTTCGACTCCGTCATCGGCGACGAATTCGATCGCGCCGTCACACTCTTCGCTCAGCCGAAGCGGACCATGGCCCTCGTCGGCGCCTCCTACACAGGGTACGTCGCCGACATCTTCCACGCGCAGCTCGCGCCCTTGAGGCCCGGTGTCACCAGGCTGTCGTCGAGTCCGCTGTTGGCCGCGACCGAACTCGTCGACCTCCGACGAGGAGACCTCCTCGTCGTCTTCGATGTCCGCCGCTATGAGCCGATGATCGCCGAGGTGGTGAGGATCGGAAAGGAGATGGGACTGACGACGGTGGTCTTCACCGACCTCTGGCTCTCACCTGCGGCGGCGCTCGCCGATCACGTGCTCACCGCCGATGTCAGAGCGTCAGGACCCGCCGACACCCTCGCGCCGATGCTCGCTCTCGTCGAAGCGGTGTGCGAACTCGTCGCCGCTGAGCTCGGGCAGGAGAGTGTGGACCGGCTCGCTCGCATCGACCCGGTGCGACTGCGGCTGCGGGGCAACATCGACCGCCTGTGATCAGGCGGCGCCTTGCAGGCGGCTCAGCGCCGCGGACCGGGGTGGTGCCGGTGCCGGAACGGCACGGTGGGGAATCCGGTGGCTGCGACGACCCAACTCGGAGGGCCGTCACCGGAGCCAACGGAGCCGCCGGTCGGATGTCGCGGCGGCGAGGTCTGGGGGAGGAACGGCGATGTTCCGTCCTGGGCGGAACGGATGCCGGTGTGCGGACCTGCGGGCCCGGAGGCTCCCGCGCCGGTCGCATCGATGGGGGACACGATTCGTTTTCCCTTCTCATCCATCGGTGACTCCGACGGTGAGCCGGGGATCGCGATACTGAGTCTGGTGAGTGAGGGCGGGGACGGTTGACATCGTCGTCCGTCGGCGGCTCTCGACACTTGTTCGGAGAGCGTCGTTTCCGGGATGGGTGCGGTGCATGGGGATCCGTTCTCGGGAATGCTGCCACAAGACGAACTGTCGGGCAGGGGAGCGCTCCCTGTCGAGGGAACGCTCCGCCTGTCGGGGGATTCCGGCAACGCGAGGGTCAACGCTGCGGGCAACGGCGATCGGACTGGCCGGCGATGGGAGTCTCACAGGACTCCGAAGCCGATCCCGGCAGTGAGGGGCAACCAAGGATCAGCGCATCGACGACGGTGGCACAGGCCTGCGATCACGAAGGTGACCGCGTCCGAGACGTCGGCGACAGTCGCTTGTGAGTATGGAATTTTCATTCCAGACTATGGCATGGACGACCGAATGTAACCCCAGTTTTGGGATTTTTTCGGGGCTTACCGGATGAATTCTCATCACCGCAGGTGAGCGGCGAGGAACAAAGGGCGATTGTCAGGCGCCGTTGCCGTTTCAGCCCGCGTCGGTCGAGGCGAGGAAGCGCTCCGCCCGCGCCGAAGAGACGGGCACCGAGTGCGCCATGGTCAGCGACTGTGTCCGCGCGAGATGCGGAACGTGTCGGCGCGTGCGGCGGCCCAGTCCGCCGCCCAGTCCTCGGGCGGCGTATCGCGGAGGAGTTCGCCGGGTTCGAGCCAGTCGTAGAGGCGCGCGTACGACCACGATTCGGATGGGGAGAGGTTGCGGCGCAGCATCGTCGGTTCGAGTTCGCTGGGATGGGCGGCCCCCATCGACGCCATGAGGCGGGTCGCCTCGGCGACCGTGCCGTCATGGTAGTTGCGCACGCGCTCGGCCTTGTCCGGGACGTAGATCGCCCGCGCCCGCCGGGCGTCCTGCGTCGCAACGCCGACCGGGCACTTGCCGGTGTGGCACGTCTGCGCCTGGATGCATCCGACTGCCATCATCATCGCCCGCGCCGAGTTTGTGAAGTCCGCGCCCTGGATGAGGCGCTTGACGATGTCGGAACCGCTCGCGATCTTCCCCGAGGCACCCACCTTGATCTCGTTGCGCAGCCCCGCACCGACGAGCGCGTTGTGGACGATCATCAGCCCCTGCGTGAGCGGAAGGCCGACATGGTCCTCGAACTCGAGCGGAGCCGCTCCCGTGCCGCCCTCGGAGCCGTCGACGATGATGAAGTCCGGGGTGATCCCGGTTTCGATCATCGCTTTGCAGATCCCGAGGAATTCGGTGCGCGAGCCGACGCAGAGCTTGAAGCCGGCAGGCTTGCCGCCCGAGAGATCGCGCATCTTCGCGATGAATTCGAGAAGCTCGATCGGGGTGGAGAAGACGCGATGATTCGGGGGACTGATGCAGTCCTGGCCCACGGGCACGTCGCGGATCGTCGCGATCTCCTCGGTCACCTTCGCCCCCGGGAGCACGCCGCCGATGCCGGGCTTCGCCCCCTGGGAGAGCTTGAGCGAGACCATCTTCACCTGCGGGTCCTGCGCCTTGGCCGCGAACTTGTCGGGGTCGAAGTCGCCGTCGGGGGTGCGGGCACCGAAGTACCCGGTGCCGAGCTCCCAGATGAGGTCGCCGCCGAACTCGCGGTGGTACGGAGAGATCGACCCCTCGCCCGTGTCCTGCGCGAAGCCGCCCATCGCCGCGCCCTTGTTGAGCGCACGCACGGCGTTGTCGCTGAGCGATCCGAAGCTCATCGCCGAGACGTTGAGCAGGGAGATCTCATACGGCTGGGTGCAGTCCTTTCCGCCCACCCGGATCCGCGGCGGTGCCGGGGAGTTGGGGATCGGCGCGTTCGTGTGCATGAGCGCTTCGTACCCGGTGCGGGCGACGTCGCGCTCGGTGCCGAAGGCGTGCTCGGAGTGGATGCCCTTCGACCGCTCGTAGATCGTCGTCCGGGTGTCGCGGCTGAAGGGGCGGCCGTCCCAGTTCCGTTCGATGAAGTACTGCTGGATCTCGGGACGGATGGATTCGAGGAGGAAGCGTGCGTGTCCGGCGATCGGGTAGTTGCGCAGGATCGCGTGCTTCTTCTGCGTCAGGTCCCATGCTGCGAGGGCACCGAGCCCGATCGCCGAGGCGGCAGCGGCGACGCGGGCCACCCGCTGTCCTGTCGTCTCTCCGGTGACCAGGCGGACTATGGGAAGCTGACCTGCCATTGCGTCTCCTTCGGCTGTGCTTCGAAACTTGTCGGTCCCGCGGACCGCTCGGTTCGTCGTCGGTGACGACGGCCGTCCGACCGGGTACCGCTGATGTGTCCGCATCCGAGCCTAGACCGCCGAGGCGGTGATTTCAGGAAAGGTCGCCCTGAGTTCCTGTGGACTCGGGGAATTCACGGCCCCCGACGGGCCGGCGGTGAGGCGAGGAAGGGGAAGAGTGTCAGCGGGGCCGGCTCTGCGGCAGTCCGTGCGCTGTCGAACGGATGAGGGACGGTCGGCCGTATGGCCGGTAGGGGCTGTGACCGGGGGAGACGCCGGGGCGGGCGACCGTGATCAGGAATCGATGAGTGAATGAATTCATCAGACAAAAACTATCGAATAAATTGGGAACAGACTATTGTCTGCATCACATTCAAGGAGTAGACTCGGAGGCAACAACACAGACGTTGGCAGGCGGATCAGGAGTCATGACGCTCACCCCGGACAGGCAGCACCCCGGCGACGACAGTCGTTCCGCCGGATCGCGCCGCGGCGGGAAGCCGGCGAAGGGTGTGGGCGGAAATTCGGCGAAGAATGCGCATCGCGGCAGCGCGAGCGGTCAGTCGTCGCTGTTCGACCAGCTCCGCGATGCCGGGTTCGATCTCACCGGCCACAGCCTCGCCGACCGATTCGACGAGATCCCCGGCGTGCCCGGTGTATCGGATTGTGATGAGCCGGAACGTGATGGCGATGTGCCGTTCGATCCCCATGCGGACGAGAGTTTCGGGCAGGCGGGGTCTGCCGAGGAGGCTCCCGGCCACCGCCCGCACGACGGAGACGTGACGTCAGCACTGGCTGCGGACACACCTTCGCCGGAGGCGATGATGCCGGACACTCGTCGGCTGAGCCGACATTCGATGCTCAGCGACGAGGAATGGTCGGCGCTCTCGCGGTTCGCGCCAGAGGTGCTCGACGGGATCACGGGTCTGACCACGCTCAACGATGAGCTGCGGTCCTTCGAACGGCCCATGGGCCCGGAGGAGGCAGTGATGCTCACCGACGCCCTCGAAGCCCTCGACCGGGTCAACAGGTCGCTGTTCGCAGTGACCCTGGCCGTCTTCGAACGCGTCGGAACTCCCACCGACTTCGGGGCGAAGACGACGAAGTCCCTCATCCAGAACCGGCTCGGTCTGACAGGGGCGGAAGCGAACCGTCGCACCGAACTCGCACGGAACTTCGGCGGCCGTGTCGACATCACCGGCCAGGCGATGCCGCCCCTCAACCCGGCGACCGCGAGCGGACTGCACGACGGCACCCTCTCCGAAGGACAGGCCTCGGTCATCGCCGAGTGCATGAAGCGTCTGCCGCCATGGGTGAGTGCCGAACTGCGCGAGGAGACCGAAGCGAAACTCGTCAGCGAGGCGAGAAGGGTCCGCGTCTCGGACATCAGGGAGATCTTCCAGCGGATGCTCGACATCATCGACCCCGACGGACAGGAGCCGTCGCAGTCGCGGGACCGAGCGGACTATTCGGTCCACCTCAGGGCCCGACGCAACGGTGACTGGGATCTGACCGGCCGTCTCGACCCGATCACCGGAGGACTCCTCAACGGTCTTCTCACCTCGAGGATCGAATCGTGCCGCAGAGGTGGCGCTGCCGCATCGACCTCGGTGGGGCCAGACTCATCGAGCCCTGGCAGGCCATACTCATCGAGTCCTGGCAATGCCGACAGTGCTGGACTAGGAGGCGGGGTCGCTGGCGACTGCGGTACGGGCAGCGACGTCGACGACGACGCCTTCGCGGTACTCGACGCGGTGCTCTCGGGGCAGCGCCATGATGCCCCGATGTTCGCGCAGGACGGCAGCGGTGCCGCATTGGACGGAAGCGGACGGCCCTGTGAGGGCGAGACGTCCGGTGCCTACGGAGTCCGTGAGGACGGCACCCAGATCAGCACCCTTGACGCCCAGCCGACCGTGCGCCGGTGGATCTACGAACGCTTCGCCACTCTGATCGGCAAGATCGAAATGACCCGACCCACGTCGGGCGCACGGTACTCCCTCGTCGTGACGGCTAAGGCCGAAGACCTCGCCGCGAACACCGGTTCGGGTCGGACGGGAACCGAGAACCCCGTGCCCATCGAGGAACTCACCGCGTCGGGGCTCAATGGACGAGTCTTCTTCCACCTCATGAGTGATCAGGCGACGACCGTGCAGGTCGCCACCGAGAAGCGCTTCGCCGACGAGAAGCAGACGGCGATCATCACCGCCCGTGATCAGGGGTGTTCGTTCCCCGGATGCGACTCCCCACCGGGGTGGTGCGAAGTGCACCACATCGTCCCGTGGGCGGAGGAGGGTCGCACAGACATCAACAACCTCACGCTCGCATGCGGCGCCCACCACCACCTCATCGACAAATCCGACTGGCACGCGATCATGCTCACCGATGGACGACCGGCGTGGGTGCCACCTGCGTCGATCGACCCGGCGCGACAACCCATCCTTCACGCGAGATTCATCGCCAAGCAGATCATCGACACCCTCTTCGACACGTGAACCCGACACGGTCTTCGCCCCCTGAACGTGACGAGCGCCGACTGCTGGGGTCGTCCGTCTGCGGCGCCGACTGTCTGCGGGGCCGACCACTGGGCCCGACCACCACGACCGGGTGTCCCCAACACCATGACCGAGCATCCCCACTGCCGGCCGCCACGACAGAGCAAGGAGCGCTGTTCGAGGCACGGAACGGTTTGAGCTCGGCACCGGTGCGGGCATAGCGTGACGAGCATGAGCACTGGGGAGCCGAATCCGACGAGCGACCGGCGCACGGTCGTCGCCGTCTTCCTCGCCGGTGTCGCGGTGTTCCTCGTCCTCTACGAGACGCAGGGGCTCATCCCCGCGATCCGCGAGGCCTACGGGATCGACGCCCCCACCGCAAGCCTCACCGTCTCAGCGACGAACGTCGCCATGGCCTGCTTCCTCATCCCGTTCTCCCTGCTCGCATCCCGCATCGGGCATGCGCGGCAGATCGCCGGCGGCGTCATCCTCGCCGCCGCGCTCGCCCTCGTCCTGCCGTTCATGCCGAATCCCGAGCTCCTCATCGCCGTCCGCTTCCTCCAGGGGGTGGCGATCGCCTCGGTCCCGGCCACCGCGATGGCCTACCTCTCGCTGCGCCTACCTCCGGCCGTGCTGCCCGGGGCGATCGGGGTCTACATCGCCGGCAACACGATCGGCGGTCTGAGCTCCCGCCTCCTCACTGGACTCGCCGCCGAAGTCCTCGGCTGGCACGGCGGGCTCGCCTTCACCGCCGCCGTCTCGCTCGTCCTCGGCCTCATCGTCGTGTGGCTGCTGCGCCGCGACCTCACAGCGCCTGTGCGCCAGCACGCCGTCCCCGACCCGGCAGCCGCGACCGTTCCCGGCGCCGATGATGGGGCCCGGCCTCCTCGGCGCTCCCCGATCCCGCTCGGGAACGGACTCTGGCGGATCTACCTCACCGGCTTCCTCTGCATGATCGTCTTCGGGGGATCGTTCACCATGCTCGGCTCCCGCCTGCAGCGTGAGCCCTGGCACCTGAGCGAGGGCGCGGTCGCCCTCTTCTTCCTCATCTACCTCGTCGGCACCGTCGTCACGACGTACTACGGTCGTCTCGCTCAGCGCTTCACCCGCACCCGGCTCACCCTCGTCGGCATGGTCACTGCGATCGTCGGCGCAGGCCTGACCCTCGTCGACTCCCTGCCCGTCATCATCCTGGGCATGTCGCTGCTCACCGGCGGATTCTTCCTCGGCCACACCGGCGCCTCGGCGGCAGCCAGCGCCGCCCGACCCGGGGTCGATACGACGCGCTCGGCGGCCATCTACCTCACCGTCTACTACCTCGGCACGAGCCTCGGAGCATGGCTGTCGGCCGTCCTCTTCACCGACTTCGCGTGGCCGGGTGTCGTCGGCATGTGCGTGACCTCGCTCGTGGCAGTCATCGTCGTTATAGGGTTCAGGAAACGCCACTGAACGCGAGGAGCACCGATGCCCCAGACCGCCCACGGCACCGTCGTCTGCACGAGCAGGGACGGCGTCGCCCACGTCGAGATCGACCGTGCCGAGAAGCTCAATTCGCTCACCCGGGAGGTGTTCGAGGACCTCGTCGAGGTCGGTCTCGGGCTCTCTGCGGATCCCGAGGTCAGGGCTGTCGTCCTCTCCGGTCGGGGGCGGGCCTTCAGCGCGGGCCTCGATCTCACCGAGATGGCCCGGATCGCCGAGGCGGGTGCCGGCGTCGTCGACGTCGGGGACCGGCTCGGCGCGGCCCGCGCGCTCGCCCAGAAGGCCGTGCACGTGTGGTCGCTCGTCGAGGTCCCCGTCATCGCCGCGGTCCTCGGTCCCGCCCTCGGCGGCGGCATGCAGATCGCGCTCGGAGCCGACATTCGGGTGGCGAGCCCCGACTCGCAGTTCTCGCTCATGGAGATCAAGTGGGGCATCATCCCCGACATGGGCGGCACCCAGCTGCTGCCGCGCTTCGTCGGACCGGGCATGGCGAAGAAGCTCATCGTCACCGGTGAGGCGATCGGCGGAGTCGAAGCGCAGCGGATCGGACTCGTCGAGGAGCTCGCCGACGACCCCGTCGCCCGCGCTCTCGACCTCGCCGCCGACATCGCCGGGAAGTCCCGCGCCTCGCTCGTGTGGTCGAAGCGCCTCGTCGACCTCTCCTACGCAGCACCGCTGGAGGTCGGACTCGACGCCGAGCAGGAGGCGCTCTCCGAACTCCTCGGCTCCGACGAGCAGCGCCAGGTCGTCGAGGCCCGACTCGCCCAGCTGCGCGCCTCACGAGGCTGAGCGCCGGTCTCAGTCGTCGCTGTGCCCCGGATGCTCGGGGCGGACGACCTCGATGCTCCGAGGCCCTGCGGTCACTGCCTCGACGGAACCGAGCTGGGCGAGCTCGCGGAGCAGTACGAAGGTGGGGCGCATGAGCTCGAGCTCTCCCGCCTCCGCTGAGGCGAGGATCGCCGCGACGGGCAGCCACTCGCTCCGATGCGCCTCCGTTGTGAGGTGGCGCGGAGCGGCGTCGGCGGAGACGACGTAGAAGTAGGTGTCGAAGCGCTTGGGCTGCCCGAGCGGGGTCACCCAGTTCGCCCATGGCCGCAGCAGTGCCGGGTCGAGCACGGCGCCGGTCTCCTCGGCGACCTCGCGCACAGCGGTGGCGAGGAGGACCCGCCAGCCGTCGGCCGCCTCGGCGATCGTCGAATCACTCCACGCCTCGAGGTGGAGGTCGGGATCGTCGACCTCGATGCTCTCAGCCCCCTGCCGGTCGACGGGGTCGACGCGCCCGCCGGGGAAGACGACGACGCCGGCGGCGAAGTCCATCGTCGTCACCCGGTGCTGGACGAAGGCCTCGAGCCCGGAGTCGCCGTCGCGGACCATGATCACGCTCACGGCCGGGCGGATGGGGACGGCGGTCGGATCGAAGCTCATGAGGACACCTTCGCACAGCGGTCGGACGGGTTCCCCCATTATCGCGGAACCGCCTCGGCGAGGGTGCGAGGGGCACCGCCACGGCGAAGGAGCAAGGCGGACATGTTGGGCATCGCCTCGGCGGCTGATCCTCCCGCGCCGACGGACCCGGCGGGGCCCGACACCGGGTGTGGCCGGGCGCGATACGATGAGGACGAACAGCGGTATCCCGGCTCCGACACCCGCGGAGGGCCGGAGGGACGAAAGCGAGCGGCGTGGAGATCTATCCCCTCTTCGCGATCGATCAGGGCTGGCCGGGCTGGCTGATCATCACCCTGATCCTGGTCGATCTGGTCATCCGCCTCGTCGCGCTCGGGTGGCTGCCGCACAACCGCCGACCGTCTGTGGCTCTGGGCTGGCTGCTCGCGATCTTCTTCATCCCCTACATCGGTCTCCTCGTCTTCCTCCTCCTCGGCTCGTCGAAGCTGCCCAAGCGCAGGCGGGACAAGCAGGCGCTCGTCAACGACATCATCCGCGAGGAGACGAACGACCAGGCGATCATCGGCGACCACGGCCACCTCTCCGAACCCCTCCTCACCTCCGCCCTGCTCAACTTCGACCTCGGCGCGCTGCCGATGACGCACGGGAACGCGTTCGAACTCCACACGGACAACCACGAGTGCATGGATGCGATGGCCGATGCTGTCGATGCCGCGCGCTCGTTCGTCCACTTCGAGTTCTACATCGTCGCCATCGACGACACGACGAGGCGGCTCTTCGAATCGCTGCTCGCCGCCCACGCGCGCGGGGTGCGGGTGCGGATCCTCATCGACCACCTCGGGTCGATCGGCTATCCCGGGTACTCTGAACTCGTCAAACGTCTCGACTCCTCGGGGATCCCGTGGCGCCGCGCCCTGCCCATCCGCCCGTGGAGGGGCGAATACCAGCGCCCTGACCTGCGCAACCACCGCAAGATCCTCGTCGTCGACGGCACCGTCGCCTTCACCGGGTCGCAGAACATCATCGACCGCTCGTACAACAAGGCCCGCAACCTGCGCAAGGGCTTCCAGTGGAAGGACCTCATGCTCGAGTGCACGGGTCCCGTCGTCGACGAACTCGATGCGGTGTTCACCACCGACTGGTACTCGGAGACGGACGAACTCTTCGAGGAGGCGGCCCGGCTCGAGCTGCGGGCGCCTCAGCGCGGGGGAGCGCTCGCCCAGGTGGTGCCGTCGGGGCCGGGCTTCGACGACGAGAACAACCTGCGGCTGTTCAACCACCTCATCTACAACGCCAACCGCACCGTCGTCGTCTGCTCCCCGTATTTCGTGCCCGACGAATCGCTCCTCCATGCGCTGACCACCGAGTCGCGCTCAGGCGTCGACGTCCGCCTCTACGTCGGGGAGACGAGCGACCACTGGCTCACGCACCGCGCACAGCAGTCGTACTACGAGGAACTCGTGCGCGCGGGGGTGCGGATCTTCATGTACCACGCCCCGACGGTGCTCCATTCGAAGTTCCTCCTCATCGACGACGACGTCTCGATCGTCGGGTCCTCGAACATGGACGAGCGGTCGTTCGCGATGAACCTCGAGGTGACGATGTTCATCGTCGATCGGGAGTTCACATCCCGGATGTACGCGCTCGAGGCCGAGGAGTACGCCCCGAACTCCGTCGAGCTCGATGCCGAGGAATGGAGCAGGCGGCCCCTGCGACGAAAGTACGCGGAGAACGTCGCGCGGCTGACGAGCTCCCTGCTCTGAGGGTCGGCGGACACTCACCGACGGGCGTGTCCTCACCGAATGCGGTGCGGTCGGTCCTGCGGCCGGCACTGCCCTGGACGACGACAGCGCCCGCCCCGTTCGGGGGCGGGCGCTGTCAGCGGCGGTGGGGACTCAGCGATTCGCCGAGGCGGCCGGCCCTTCGTCCTCGATCGACCGTGAGGGGTCGGTGATGACGTCCTCGGCCCGCTTCGGCGTCGGAGTCGGCTTGGGGCCCGGGGTGGGCGTGGGTGTCCCTGCCCGCGATGCGCCGGTCGCCGGTCCCGAGCCCGCGGTCGAACCGGGACCCGTCTTAGAACCGGTCGAACCGGGGCCCGTCGTCGAACTGGTCGAACCGGGACCCGCCGTCGAACCGGTCGAACCGGGACCCGTCGTCGAACGCGACGCTGCCGCACCGGTCGAGCCTGCTGCTGACCGGTTCGGTCCCGCGCTCGTCGCAGAACCGGTCGAACCGGAACCCGTCGCGGACCCGGTCGAGGCCGGCCCGGACCCGGTCGACCGCGGCCCGGTGCCCTGCGTGGCGTTCGCATCCTCGTCGCCGTCGAGCTCCTGCGCGGCGGCGGTGACCTTGTCGGTGGCCGTCTGGACGGCATCGGCGACAGCAGGAGCCTTCTCGCGGATCGACTGGTTGGCCTTCTCCACGGTCTCCTGGACCTTCGGGTCGGTCCACAGCTCCTGCAGCTGTGCCTTGAGCTTCTCGTAGCTCTGACGGCCGGTGCGTGAGCCGAGGATGTACCCGACTCCCAATCCGGCCAGGAGAATCAATCGCTTCTTCATGGTCGTGCTCTCCTCTGCTGCGTCGACTGCTGTGAGGGACGGAATGTGTCCTGGGACACCACCCTATACCGAGATTCTGGGCGAACGGTGATGTTCGACGACACCTCCCGACGAATTCGCCGTCGGCAAGTCACCTGATCGGAATCTCGGTGCCGCACGGACGTGTCTGGCCCGCCTCAGACTCGGCACCGAACCGCCCGGACGGCGCGAACGTCCGGGTTCTCAGTCTGCCGGGTCCTCAGCCCTCCGGCTACTCAGAGGCTCGGCTGCTGCTGAGTGATGCAGTGGATCCCACCGCCGCGGGCGTAGAGCTCGCGGGCGTCGACGCCGACGACGGTGCGACCGGGGTAGACGGTCTCGAGGATCGCCTTCGCCTCGGCGTCCATCGGGTCGTCGAACGTGCACGCGATGACCCCGCCGTTCGTGACGAGGTGGTTGACGTAGGAGTAGTCGACCCAGCCCTCGTCGTCCTTGAGGATCTCCGGCGCCGGGATCGGGACGACTTCGAAGGGCCGCCCATCGGCGGTCGTCTCGTTCGCGAACAGGGCCTTGACCTCTTCGCTGAGCGCATGGTCGGGATGCTCGGGATTGCGCTGGTCGTGGACGAGGACGACGCCGGGGCTCGGCATCGTCGCGACGATGTCGACATGCCCGCGGGTTCCGAAGGTCTGATTGTCCCGGTGGAGGCCGCGCTCGAGCCAGATGACCTTCTTCGCCCCGATCGTGCGAGCGAACTCGGCTTCGACGTCGGCCTCGGTGAGGCCGGGGTTGCGGCCCGGATCGAGCTGGACGCTGCGGGTGGCGAGCACCGTGCCCTGCCCGTCGACGTGGATCCCGCCGCCCTCGTTGCGCAGCGTCGAGGAGACGACGGGAACGTCGACCTGCTCGGCGACGAAGCGGCCGATGTGCTCATCGTTGTCCCACTTCGCCCAGTCCTGTCCGCCCCAGCCGTTGAACACCCAGTCGACGGCGGCGAGCCGGCCCTCGTCGTCGACGACGAAGGTCGGACCGATGTCGCGCATCCACGCATCGTCGAGTTGGGCGGTGACGATGTCGATGCCCTCGCCGAGGTGGCGGCGGGCGTGGTCGACCTGGTCCGGGGAGACGACGACGGTGACCGGGGTGAACTCGCTGGCCGCCTTCGCCACGGCCGCCCACGTGCTCCGCGCCGCCTCGGCGTCCTCCTCCGAGGCGCCCAAGGCGTAGCCGGAGGACGGGAACGCCATCCAGATGCGGTCGTGGGCGGCGGTCTCCGCCGGCATGTGGAACGTCATCGTCTGCCCCTTCGGTGGTGCTGGGATCCCCGCAGAGCGGCGGGGACCGGTGCTGGTCGTGCTCCTGAGTGTAACGAGCCGCGGGCGCGCCGGGGCAACGGATTCCGCACCGCAGGAAGGCCGCGACCTTCCGTATAGTCGGGGGAGGCAGGACGTCAGAGAGATCACACGATGGACGTGCGGGCCGCAGCGGGCAGCGAGGTCCGCTGCCTCCCGCACCGAAGGGAGTCACAGGTGGACGCCGAGGATCACGGGAGCACAGAGGGCGCCGAGGAGCTCTTCGCGCGGAGCGGGACCGGACCTCTGTCCGGGGTCCTCGTCGCCGACTTCTCCCGCGTGCTGGCCGGACCGTACGCGACGATGATGCTCGCCGACCTCGGCGCCACGGTCGTCAAGGTCGAGGGCAGGACTGGCGACGACACCCGGCACTGGGCACCGCCTCGGCGAGGGGAGGATGCGACGTACTTCCTCACGGCGAACCGGAACAAGCACTCCGTCGTCCTCGACTTCAAGGATCCCGAGGACCTCGCGCTCGCCCAGGAGCTCGCTCGGCGGGCCGACGTCCTCGTCGAGAACTTCAAGGCCGGAGGGCTGGCGAAGTACGGCCTCGACTACGAGACGGTGAGCGCGGAGAACCCGGGCGTCGTCTACGCCTCGGTCACCGGCTTCGGCCGGGACAACCCGCAGCCCGGCTACGACCTGCTCATCCAAGGGCTCTCAGGTTTCATGAGCGTCACCGGCACCGAGGAATCGGGCCCGGTCAAAGCCGGTGTCGCGATCGTCGACGTGTTCACCGGACTGCACACGACCGTCGGGATCCTCGCCGCCCTCGTCCACCGGCAGAACACGGGGCAGGGCCAGCTCGTCGAGACGAACCTGCTCTCCTCGGCGCTCTCGGGTCTGGCGAACCAGACCTCGGCCTACGTCGCCGGCGGGGTCACCCCGCGGGCGATGGGCAACGCCCATCCCAGCCTCTACCCGTACCAGCCGATGCCGACGAAGCAGGGCCAGATCATCATCGCGATCGGCAACGACGCCCAGTTCGCCCGCCTCGCCGAGGTGCTCGGCCACCCCGAATGGGCCGCCGACGACCGCTTCGCCCGGGCCGCGAACCGCAACGAGAACCGCAGCGAACTCGAGCCCCTCCTCGTCTCAGCACTCGCGGAGCGCACGAACCAGGAGTGGTTCGAGACGCTGACGGCGGCCGGGCTGCCGTGCGCGCCGATCAACACGATCGCTCAGGGCGTCGAGTTGGCCGCCCGGCTCGGCCTCGACCCCGTCGCCGACGCGGGGGCGGGGGAGCGGGTCATCCCCACCGTGGCCAACCCGATCCGGCTCTCGCAGACCCCGCCGAGCTACGATCTCGCCCCGCCGACGCTGGGGCAGAGCACCGATCTCGTCAAGGAGTGGCTGCGCGGCTGAGCCGTCCTTCCACGGTGATCGGCCGGTGCGTATCGGGCGAACTCGAGTAGCCTGGAGTCTGTGCGATTCCTGAATCGGAGGGCGCAGAGTCGCGCCCGGACGGCGATCGCACAACCGAACCTGTTGCCGACGACCCGGAACTGAGATGGACGAGAAGAAGACTCATCCCGCGCTCAAGCGGACGATCATGGTCATCGCCATGGCGCTGACCGGATTCCACCTGTTCGCCACCTTCCTCTGGATCGCTCCGTCCTCGGCCCTGCGCGAGGTCATCCCCGGGGACCTCCTCTCGAAGTACATGATCCCGATGTGGGGGCAGTCGTGGAGCGTCTTCGCCCCCGAGCCGATCAACGGCGACTACTACTTCGATGTCCGTGCCGTCGTCTCCACCCCCGACGGCGGCGAGGAGACGACCGACTGGGTCCGCGCCACCGATGTCGAACTCGACCATTCGACGTACAAGCTCTTCCCTCCGCGCTCGGCCGGTCTCGCGATCGGGGTGGCCTCGGACCTCAAGGGGTCGTGGGAGGAGCTCAGCGACGACCACAAGTCGATCGTCGCGCTCGACTACTTCAAGGGCGACGACTCCGTCGATCGTCTCGAGGCCAAGCTGTCGGAGTACGACGACCCCGACGGTGCGGTCTCGAGCTACCTCGAGGACGAAGAGGTCGCCACCCGGTACGCGACACAAGTCGCGCTCGCCGTCTGGGGAGAGGACGTCCAGCGGGTGCAGTACCAGGCCGCCCGGCAGAATGTCGTGCCCTTCGCCAAACGCAACGACAAGGACGCAGAGCGACCCGCGATCCAGCCGGTGCCCGTCGGCTGGAGGGCCCTGTCGTTCGCCGAGAACCAGTCGAACGAGGAGTTCGCGCAGTACTTCTGCGCCTCGGACACAGTGAGGTGCGTCAGTGAGCAGTGAGAAGGACATGACGGTCTCCGCGCGGGTCGTCGCGGCACTCGGACGCGGCTGGAACCGCCTCGAGGAGCTGCTCACCGGCCGCTACCACGCGACCTACGGGCTCGCGGTCACCCGCATCCTCATGGGGATCACGGGGCTCGGGCTGCTGCTGACGAACTTCGCGGCCCGCAACTACGCCTTCGGAGTCGGAGCGGCGTGGAACGGGGAGATCGCCCAGCCGAAGAGCGACTTCCCGAACATCTGGCTCTTCTCCCTCTTCCACCGGGCGGTGACGAACCCGCCGCTCTACACGGCGATGATCATCGGGCTGGCGATCCTCGCCGTCACCGTCATCCTCGGGTGGCGCACGCGCATCATCCTGCCGTTCTACCTCATCCTCTGGGTGAGCTTCATCGAACTCAACGACAGCGCCGGCGACCAGGGCGACAACGCGTACCGGATGTTCCTCATCGCCCTCCTCTTCGCCGACACGACCAGGCGCTGGTCGCTCGATGCGCGCAGGCGCCGGAGGCACGGGACCGACCTCGGACCCGAGGACGGACCGTGGTACCTCATCATGGCCAACAACCTCGCGATCGTCGTCCTCGCCTTCCAGGTGTGCGCGATCTACATGTCCGGTGCCCTCTACAAGGCGGGCGGCACCGCATGGCAGCACGGCTTCGCCGTCTACAATCCGCTCCAGACCCAGCAGTTCGGCACCTGGCCCGTGCTCTCCGACCTCGTCACCGCATGGGGGCCGGGAGTCGTCGTCATCTCGTGGGGGTCGATCCTCTTCCAGAGCGCGTTCCCGTTCATGCTCTTCAACCGGTGGACGCGGGCGATCGCGCTCGTCGGCATCCTCTCCTTCCACCTCGGCATCGCGCTGCTCATGGGCCTGCCGTGGTTCTCTCTGACGATGATCGCCGTCGACGCGATCTTCATCAAAGATCGCAGCTTCGAACGATTCAGCGCATTCCTCCGCCGCTGGTGGTCCTCGACCCGCGGAGGTGCCGCGCAAGCCGACGGTGCCGCACGCGAGTCCGTTTCCGCCGGGGTCGGTGCTGGGGCTGGTGCTCGTGCTGGGGTCGGCAGTGGGGCCGCCGACGGTGCGGGCGGTGCCGGCGGTGCGGGGACGGGCGGTGCCGACAGCGCTGGGACGAGTCGGGATCAGGTTCCCGAGGCGCCGCGGCCCGACGCCGCTTCGAAGGCCGATCGCGCCACCGACTGACCGGCCACGGCGCTCCCGGAGGAGGATCCGGTGCGAATGCAGGCCGGATTTCGCACCGGATCCGCCTCGGGGAGGCACCCGCCGCAGGCAGGCACGCGTCTCACGAGGCACCCGTCTCGGTCGGGCTCGTGCTCGCCCCACCTGCCGGCCCTCGACACGCACTCACCCGAGCCGCTCACGTCCCCGGACACACTGAAGGAGGGGCGACCATGATGGTCGCCCCTCCTTCGGATGAGCAGTCTGCCGGATGAGCAGTCGGCTTGATGAGCAGTCGGCCGCTCAGCCCGGATGCCTCACTGCTTGGCCTGGAGCTCCAGACCCGTCGTGTCGGCGTGCTCGGGCATCGTGACGAGGACCGTGTCCCCGTCCTGGATGTCGCCGGCAAGCATCTTCCGCGCCAGCTTGTCCCCGATCTCGCGCTGGACGAGACGGCGCAGAGGCCTCGCACCGTAGGCCGGATCGTAGCCTTCGAGCGCGAGCCAGTCCTTGGCCTCCTGGGTCACGTCGAGGGTGATCCGACGATCCGCGAGGCGCTTGTCCATGCTCTTGATCTGCAGGTCGACGATCGAGGTGAGCTCGTCGTTGCTCAGCGCGTCGAAGAGCACGATGTCGTCGAGCCGGTTGAGGAACTCGGGCTTGAACGCCGAGGCGACGACGTCCATGACCGCATCCTTCTGCTCCTGCGCCGTCATCGCCTGATCGACGAGGAACTGGGAACCGAGGTTCGAGGTGAGGATGAGGATCGTGTTCCGGAAGTCGACCGTGCGGCCCTGACCATCCGTGAGACGACCGTCGTCGAGGACCTGGAGGAGGATGTCGAAGACGCTCGGATGCGCCTTCTCCACCTCGTCGAGGAGGACGACGGAGTACGGACGCCGACGCACCGCCTCGGTGAGCTGACCGCCCTCGTCGTAGCCGACGTATCCCGGGGGAGCACCGACGAGGCGGGAGACCGTGTGCTTCTCCCCGTACTCGCTCATGTCGATGCGGATGAGGGCCTTCTCGTCGTCGAAGAGGAAGTCCGCGAGTGATTTCGCAAGCTCCGTCTTGCCGACGCCGGTCGGTCCGAGGAAGAGGAACGACCCGGTCGGCCGGTCGGGATCGGAGACCCCGGCCCGGGAGCGGCGGATCGCATCGGAGACCGCGGCAACGGCATCCTTCTGCCCGATGAGGCGCTTGCCGAGCTCGTTCTCCGCCCCGAGCAGCTTCTCGACCTCGCCCTGCATGAGGCGTCCGGCGGGGATGCCCGTCCACGACGCCACCACCTCGGCGATGTCGTTGGCCGTGACCTTGTCGCTGACCATCGGATCGCTGGTCTGGCCGGCGTCGGCCTCTGCCTCCTCGGCCTCGGCCTCGGCGATCTCCTTCTGCACCGCGGGGATCTCCCCGTAGAGCAGACGCGACGCCGTCTCGAGGTCCGTGTCGCGCTGGGCCTTCTCTGCCTGCGAGCGCAGTTCGTCGAGCTTCGTCTTCAGCTCGCCGACCCGGTTGAGGCCGGCCCGCTGGGACTCCCACGTCGCCTCGAGGCCGCGGAGGTTCTCCTCTTTGTCCGCGAGGTCGGCGCGCAGGTTGCTCAGCCGCTCCTGGGAGGCGGAGTCGGTCTCCTTCGACAGGGCCATCTCCTCCATCTTCAGGCGGTCGACGGCACGGCGCAGCTCGTCGATCTCCGCCGGAGCCGAGTCGATCTCCATGCGCAGCCGTGATGCCGCTTCGTCGACGAGGTCGATCGCCTTGTCCGGCAGCTGCCTGCCGGTGATGTACCGGTTCGACAGGCCGGCTGCGGCGACGAGGGCGCCGTCGTTGATCGAGACCTTGTGGTGCGCTTCGTAGCGCTCCTTGAGTCCGCGGAGGATCGCGATGGTGTCTTCGACGCTCGGTTCGCCGACGAACACCTGCTGGAAGCGGCGTTCGAGCGCCGGGTCCTTCTCGATGTTCTCGCGGTACTCATCGAGCGTGGTCGCGCCGATGAGCCGCAGCTCGCCGCGGGCGAGCATCGGCTTGAGCATGTTGCCGGCATCCATCGAGGAGTCCCCGCCGGCTCCGGCCCCGACGATCGTGTGGAGCTCGTCGATGAACGTGATGATCTGGCCGTCGGCGTTCTTGATCTCCTCGAGGACCGCCTTGAGGCGCTCCTCGAACTCACCGCGGTACTTCGCTCCGGCCACCATGGCCGAGAGGTCGAGGCTGATGAGCGTCTTGTCCCGCAGGGACTCGGGCACGTCGCCGGCGACGATGCGCTGGGCGAGGCCCTCGACGACGGCGGTCTTGCCGACGCCGGGCTCGCCGATGAGGACGGGGTTGTTCTTCGTCCGGCGCGAGAGCACCTGGATGACCCGGCGCACCTCCTTGTCACGGCCGATGACCGGGTCGAGCTTGCCTTCGCGGGCGGCTGCGGTGAGGTCGATGCCGAACTTCTCGAGCGACTGCATCGTGTCCTCGGGGTTCTCCGAGGTGACCTTCTTGCCGCCGCGCAGCTCCGGCAGGGCGGCGAGCAGCGCATCGCGGCTCGCGCCGTTGCTGCGCAGGGCATCGCCCGAGCCGTCGTGCATCGCGGCTGCCGCGAGCAGGAGGTGCTCGGTGGAGACGTACTGGTCGCCGAGCGCCGTCATCTCCTCCTGGGCGAGGTTCATCATCTCGAGGCCGGCGCGCGAGAGGCTCGGCTGCGAGACGGACTGACCGCTGACTGTGGGGAATCCGCCGATCACGGCGTCGACGGCGGTGAGAACAGACTGGCGGTCGGCACCGACCTTGGCCAGCAGGTTCGAGGCGAGGGAATCCGGCTGCTCGAGCAGCGCCGCGACGAGGTGGGCCGGTTCGATCTGGTTGTTGTGGCGCGCGACGACGTCGTTGACCGCCGCCTGCAGCGCCTCTCGTGACTTGGTCGTCATCTGTGCGTCCATGCGCATCTCCTTCAACTGGTGTGTGTGACTTCTCTTCGTTCCAACACCTCAAAAGTTGAGTCTATTCCACTCAACTTTGGTTTTCGAGGGGGAATTGTCGCCGAGATCAGGGTTGCACCACCGCCTCGACGCCGAGGCGGTGGATGGTCGCGGGGTCCGCCCGGGCGGAGATGGCGGCGCCAGGTTGGGCGGTGATGGCGGGGCCCGGCCGGGCGGTGAAGGCAACGTCCGGCTGGGCGGTGAGGGCGGAGGGGGAGAGAGGGTGCCGGCGCGGTGGTCCGGGCCGCGCGTGGATCCCGGCGGCCTTCGTCGCAGCCCCGTGGCCGATGGTCGTGTGCGGCGGCGTCATCGGCGGCTCCTGATTCCAGGCGACTGGGGACAAGGGCGGTTACAGCTGAGGCAATTGTATTCTCACGATGAGGTCTTGTGGGGAACGATTTCTGCGGGCCCGACGCGGCCGAGTCCGTGTGGTCGGTTACAGTTGCCTTAGGCAAGGCAGTGTTCCGTGTGCAGCGGACTCCCCCTGACCGATGCCGATCCGGCCATGCTCGACATGCCGCAGGGGGATGCGCGCACCCGGGATCGGTGAGAGCGGGAAAGAGCGAGGAGCGGCCGTGGCGATAGTGGTGACCGGGGCGAGCGGCTTCATCGGCGGTGCCATCGCCCGTGCCCTGGCGACCCGTGATGAACCGGTCTACGCCCTGTGCCGACGGGATCCGCAGATCCCGGGCGTGAACTTCCACGAATGGGACATCCGGCAGGAGGCGCCGGCCCCGATCCGCTCTCTGGCGAAGAAGGTCACCGCCGTCTTCCACTGTGCCGGCATCCACGACGTCACCGCAGCCTACGACGACTTCTACGACGTGCGTGTCACCGGCACCCGCAACGTCCTCGACGCCTTCGAGGACGCGAGGATCGTTCACCTGTCCTCGACGACCGTCTACTCACCGACGGCCCCGCACACCGACCTCTGGGAGGAAGCGGGTCCGAAGGACCCGAGCGAGTACCACGACGACTACGCGAAGACCCATGTGCTCGCCGAGCAGCTGGTCACCCGCATCCGTCCCGACGCCGCGATCCTCCGCCCCGCCGCCGTCTACGGCCCGAACGAGACGATGTTCATGCCCAGCCTGCGCTGCTTCGCACGCAAAGGGGTCCTCACCCTGCCCGGCGGCGGTCGGCAGAAAATGACCCTGACGGCGATCGACAACCTCGTCCGGGCCGCACTCGCGTGTCTCGACGTGCCCAAGGCCTCGGGGCCGTTCAACATCGGCGACCCGATCCCCTACCGCCTCAAGGACGCGGTGGCCACACATTTCGCCCGCATGGGCTACGACCCCGTCGTCATCGAGGCGATCGCCAAGGACAAGGCGCTCGTGGCCGCGAAGGTGGGACTCAAGGTGAAGTCGCTGTTCCGGCGCGGAGACAGCGCCCGGCTGTTCCTCGTCGAATACCTCCAGCACGACCGCACGTACAACCTCACCCGCCAGCAGCGGGTGCTCGGGATCTCGACGACCCAGTACCTCACCCCGTCGCGCCTCCAGCGCCCCGCCGGACCCGTCTCGGGCGCCGAGGCGACCGCTCCCGACGCGGAGAACCCCGGCCCCGCCGCCTGAGCCGACGCCTCCCGGCCCCGCCGCCTGAGCCGCACACTGTCATCCAGCCTGAGGCCGCCGAAGCCCTACCGCGGCCGTGCGGCCACGGCACGACCGGCGCGGAGTCCCGAGAAGATGCACCCGCCGAGGAACGTCCCCTCGAGCGCGTTGTACCCGTGCATTCCGCCGCCGCCGAACCCGGCGACCTCACCGGCGGCGAAGAGACCCGGGATCGGCTCACCGCCGGAGTCGAGGACCTGGGCGTCGAGGTCCGTCTCGAGCCCGCCGAGGGTCTTGCGCGAGAGGATTCCCAACCGGACGGCGATGAGCGGTCCGTGCGCGGGGTCGAGGATCGCATGCGGGCGCTGGACCCGCACGATCCGATCGCCGAGGTAGCGCCGGGCCCGGTGGATCGCCTGCACCTGCGGATCCCGGGGGTCGGCGTCCCCGATCTCCCGGTCCCGGGCTGCGATCTGCGCGACGAGGTCATCGTGGTCGATGACCGGGCCCCGGGAGCGGGCATTCATCCCCGCGACGAGCTCCTCGGTGGTCTCGGCGACGACGAAGTCGGACCCGAACCGGGTGAACGCCTCGACGGGGGCGGGAGCATCGGAGGAGCGCACGCGGTCGAGGGTGACCCGGATGTCCTTGAGCGTGAGGTCGGGGTTCTGCTCGGAGCCCGAGAGCGCGAACTCCTTGCGGATGATCGAGGCGTTGAGGACGAACCACGAGTAGTCGTGCCTGGTGCTCAGGATCGCGGCCATCGTCCGGTTCGTGTCGAATCCCGGGTAGTTCGGGGCGGGCAGACGCTGCCCGGCGGCGTCGAACCACAGCGAGGAGGGGCCGGGGATGATGCGGATCCCGTGGCCCGGCCAGATCGGGTTCCAGTTCTCGATGCCCTCGGTGTACGCCCAGATCCGGTCCCGGTTGATCAGACTCGCCCCCGCCGCCTCGGCGATGCCGAGCATCCGCCCGTCGACATGGGCGGGCACGCCCGCGAGCATCCGGTCGGGGAACGGGCCGAGGCGCTCGGTCGGCCAGAACCTGCGCATCGTCTCGAAGCTGTGCCCGATCCCGCCGCTGGTGACGATGACGGCCGGGGCACGGAACTCGAAGTCGTCGACCTCCTCCCGGTTCGAGGCGATCCCGCGCGCCGTCGGGCTCGGTGCGAGCACCCGTCCGCGCACGCCGACGACGCCGCGGTCGTCGGTGAGCAGCTCATCGACCCGGTGACGGAAGCGGAAGTCGACCCGGCCGGCCGCCTCGGCGGCTTCGACGGGCTCCCGGAAGATCCGCACGACCTCGGGACCGGTGCCCCACGTGAGGTGGAAGCGGGGCACGGAGTTCCCGTGGTCGGTGGGGTCTGTGCCGCCGCGTTCGGCCCACCCGACGATCGGGGTCAGCCGCAGCCCGAGGCCGTGGAGGTAGTCCCGCTTCTCCCCGGCTGCGAAGTCGAGGTAGGCATCGGCCCACTTCCGCGGCCAGCGGTCCTCCTCCCGGTCGAACCCCGCCGAGGCGGCCCAGTCGGAGCGGGCGAGGTCGAGGGAGTCCCGCACTCCCAGGCGACGCTGTTCGGGGGAGTCGACGAGGAAGAGCCCGCCGAGGGACCAGAACGCCTGCCCGCCGAGGCAGGCCCGGTTCTCCTGGTCGACGATGAGGACGCTCCTGCCCGCACGGGTGAGCTCAAAGGCGGCGACGAGGCCGGCCAGTCCCGCCCCGACGATGATCGCGTCGGGGGCAGGGGGCGTGCCGGTGCCGGCAGGGGCGGTGTCCATCGTCGACTCCTTCGTCGCAGGGGTGGGATCAGTCGTCGCGGTCGAGGACTCCGGTCAGCCACGCGGTCGCCTCGGCGAACGCGGAGTCCGTCGTCGTCGGATCGATGATCGGACGGGTGGCGTCGGCACTCGGGTAGCTGCCGAGGAACTTCACGCTCATCGCGACCCGGTGGACCCCGACGAGGGCGTCGGAGACCCTGGCCTCCCTGATGTGGCCGAGGAGGTCGATGGAGAACTGGTAGAGGCCGAGCCGGTCACCGGTGGGGCGTGACTCGATCCGCGACATCGTGATCCCGCGGGTCGAGAACTGCTCGAGGAGTTCGAGGAGGGCACCGGGCCGGTCGGAGCGCAGGGCCGCCACCAGTGTCGTCTTGTCCGCCCCGGTCTGCGCGGGGATCCGACCGGGCAGGGTGACGACGACGAAGCGGGTGACCGCGTCCTGGCGGTCCCCGATGTCGGTGGCGATGACCTCGAGGCCGTAGCGTTCGGCAGCGAGCGCCGGACACACCGCGGCGACGTGGTCGGCGGCGTCGCCCGCGAGGTCGCGGGCGGCGGCGGCCGTCGACGACGTCGGGATGTAGACGGCGTCGGGGTAGTGCTCGGCCATGTAGCCGCGCACCTGGGCCTCCCCGTGCGGGTGGGTGCCGAACGAGGTGATCGCCGAGGCGGCGGTGCCCGGACGCACGGCGAGGACGAAGCGGACGGGCACGACGACCTCGGCGATGATCTGGAGGTCGCCGTGCTCGGTGAGCGCATCGATCGTCGCCGGCACCCCGCCCTCGACGGAGTTCTCGATCGGGACGACCGCGGCGAGGCAGTCGCCGTCGAGGACGGCGTCGAGGGCGGCCGCGGCACCGCGCATCGGCTGGGTCGTCGCCTGCTCCCGCAGGTCGTGGGCGTCGAGGTAGCGCAGCAGCGCCGCCTCGGTGAACGTCGCTTCGGGGCCGAGGTACGCGTACCTCACTTCCGGCCCTTCAGTCGACGCGCCAGCAGGGCCCGGGCGACGTCGCGGTACTGGGCTGCGCGGTGGAGCTGAGCCTTGAGGTCGCGGCCGGTGACCCGGTGGTGGAGGTCGCATTCGACCTCCTCGACGCGCAGGCCCGCGTTGACGACGTCGATCGTCATCGCCGTCTCCACCCCCCAACCGGCGGCGAACGGCAGGGCCGCATCGAAGGCCTCCCGGCTCAGGCACCGCATGCCCGAGAGCGGCTGGGTCGCCTCGAATCCTGAGAGTTCGGCGATGCCCTTCTTCGCGAGCCCGACGACGAAGCCGAAGCCCCCGCCCTTGCGCTTCTGGGCGGGGAGGATCGCGATCGTCATATCGGCCTCGCCGGCGAGCACGGGGGCCGCGAGCGGTGCGGTGTTGACCGCGGAGTCCTCGAGGTCGCCGTCGATGAAGAGCAGAGCGCGGTGCTGCGGGGGCTGCCCGGGAGCGGCCTCGGAGATCTCGCGATTGCGGATCGCGAACGCCCCGGTCATCATCGCCGCGGCCTTGCCCTTGTTCTTCCGGTGGGTGACGACTTCGGCGCCGGCCCGCCGGGCGACGGTGCCGGTGTCATCGCTCGATCCGTCGTCGACGACCATGACGATGTCGACGCCGGGGATGAGCTTCGTGCTCGCGACGGTCGCTGCGATCCGCTCCGCCTCGTCCATGGCGGGGATGACGGCGGCGATTCCGCTCGGTGTCTGGTGCTCGGGCAAGGACGGTTCCTCTCCTTCATCCCCTCGCCGAGGCGGTGGCCCCGGGCTGCAGGCGGGCGGCGGTCAGTGGATGGTGAGCTGGCGGGCGACGATGCCCGAGCGGAGCCGGCGGGCCTCCGTGCTCAGCGGCTCCTCGGAGCTCAGCGCTGCGTCGAGGCGGGCGGCGAATTCCGCGATCGGCTCCTCGACGTCATCGGCCTGCGTGCCGAACTCGAGCTCCCAGACGGGGATGATGATCCCGTGCGCGCGGAAGTAGCCGAGGAAGGTGCCGGGACCGCCGAGGTCGTTGCCGCCCTCGGCAGCGAGCCTGGCGAGAGCGTCGACGACGGCGTCCTCACCTTCGCTGCGGGCCCAGCGCACGTAGGTGCGGCCCGACATCTCCGTCCAGTACGCGGAGTCAACGGAGGCGAGCTTCTCGGTCGGGGTGATCGAATCGTTCGCCTGTTCGAGGGCGGCGGCCACCTCGTCGTCGTCGCCGGGCAGGTCCCAGTACTCGAAGGTCTCGAGGACGCGGACGGAGAACGGGTGGTCGGTGTCGAGGATGTCCTGGAGCTTCGGACCCTCACCGGGTTCGGTCGTCGCCTCGATCGTCGTGCCGGGGGCCGCCTCGGCGGCGGCGAGGATGCCGCGGGCCACGTCGCGGGAGGCATCGGTCGAGGACACGGGGACCTGCATGCCGGCGTAGAGCGCGCCGTCCTCCCGGTGCCAGGCCTGCCATGCGGCAGGCAGCAGGGAGGCGATCGTCACTTCGTGGCCGCCGTACTCCTCGCTCAGGCGCACCTGCGCGGTGGCGGCGGGGACGAGCTCGCGGAGGCAGATGAGGTCGGCTTCGAACGGCAGCCCCTCGAAGGGGCGGGCGACGAACGCCGTGGCCTGAGCGCGGGCCAGCCGCTTGGCGATGAGGTCTTCCTTGGAGCGCTTCGACTTCTTTCCCATGGGACGCAAGTCTAGTCGGTGCCCACGACCGCACCGTGCACGCCGATCCGGACCTCGCCGAGGCGGTGGCTCAGCCCTCGCCGAGGTGGCGGCTCAGCCCTCCCCGGAGACGGGGATGAAGTACCGGGTCGAGTGGGACTCGTCCATCCGCACCCGCAGGGTGTCCCCAGGCGAGGGCAGTCCCGCGCGGTCGGGGTTGTCGGGGGTGAGGCCGAGCGTCTCGAAGCGGATGATGCCGTGGCGGCCCACCTCGTCGGCGGCGAGGACGTAGGAGTGGTTGAGCTCGCGGATCGTCACCTCGATCGAGGGATCCTCCTCGGCGGGGTCGGTCATCGTCCGCGGCGGTGCGGAGTTGCCGAGACCGAGGGAGGCCCCGACGTCGTCGGCGATGAATCCGGCCACGGAGTCCGCCTGAGCGAAGAGGCCGGCGAGGACGAGGGAGAGCCGCTCCTGCTGCGAGTCCGAAGTGAGAACCTGGCCGGGTTTGAACAGGTGCTCCTCGGAGAGCACGCACCACGCGTCCTGGAGGATCGTGCGGATCTGGAGTTCGACGAGGACGGAGGGTTCGGAGTCGAAGGGGACTTCGACGATGAGGTGGCGGCCGCGGTAGCCGGACGGCTTCGGGTGCGCGGAGTAGTCGCGCACCTCGGCGATGGTGAGCGCGGAATCGTCGTTCGGGTCGGTGAGGATGTCCCAGAGGACCGACTGCTCGCGTTCCGTGCGGCACACGGCGCGGGCCCCGACGACGTCGATGACCTGGTTCTCGACCTCGACGGCCTCATGGATCTCATCGTTGGCATCGGCGAGCTTGCGCCGCAGCTTCTCGCCCGTGCGCAGGGGGTCCTTGATCCGGCCCGGAACCACCTGCATCCGGTCCTCGGTGAGCTGGGGTGATCTCGCCCGTGCCGCGTCGACCCAATCCTCGACCGTCTCGAGCGCTGCCCTCCACGTGGACTCACGCCGCTCGTAGGCCTCTCCGACAAGCTCACGGACTGTTGCTGACATCGTCGTCACCTTCCTCCTGCTCCAACTTCACCAGATGAGAGGGGCGATGTCCATGCTTTCGTCGGCTTTGGTCCGAAGCTGTGCCCGGTCGCTCAGAGGTCGAAGTCGACGATGACCGGGGCGTGGTCGGAGGCTCCCTTGCCCTTGCGCTCCTCGCGGTCGATCATCGCCGCCGAGGCTGTGGCGGCGAGCGCCTGCGAGGCGAGTTCGAAGTCGATGCGCATGCCCTGCTTCTTCGGGAAGCGCAGCTGCTGGTAGTCCCAGTACGTGTAGACGCCGGGGCCGGGGGTGAATTGGCGGGTGACCTCGGTCAGGCCGGCGCCGAGGAGGTCGGAGAAGGCCTGCCGCTCCGGTGGGGAGACGTGGGTGGCGCCTTCGAAGGCGGCCATGTCCCAGACGTCCTCGTCGAGCGGGGCGACGTTGAAGTCACCGCAGAGGACGAGCTTCTCCTCCGGGTCCGCGGCGAGTCGATCGGCGACGACCGAGGTCAGCGCCCGGTACCACTCGAGCTTGTAGTCGAGGTGGGGATGGCCGAGCTCACGGCCGTTGGGGACGTAGAGGGAATGGACCCGGACCCCTCCACACGTGGCAGAGATCGCCCGCGCCTCGTCGGCGTCGTTGTAGGCGGGCATGCCGGCGAAGCCGATCTGCGGGTCCTCGAGGCCGACTCGGGAGGCGATCGCGACCCCGTTCCACTGGTTGAGTCCATGGAAGGCGACCTCGTAGCCGCGGGAGTCGAAGACCTCCCGGGGGAACTGGTCGTCCCGGCACTTGAGCTCCTGGATCGCGAGCACATCGGCGTCGGAGCGGTCGAGCCACGCGCCGATCCGCTCGGCACGGGCACGGATCGAGTTGACGTTCCACGTTGCGATTCTCACCCCTCCACCCTAGACGGTGTTCGCTCGTCAGGCACCCGATAGTCTGACGGCATGCCTGATGCCTCCAACCAGCACCTCGGCCACGACGGTGCGACCGTGCCCGACTCCTACTACGTCCGCCTCGGGGAGGACCGGTTCGCCTCGACCCTGCACAGTCAGGGTGCCTGGCAGCCGGGCGAGCAGCATCTCGCTCCCGCCTCCGGGCTCGTCCTCGCCGAGGTGGAACGCCGCCTGCCGAGTGACAAAATCGTCTCGCGGGTGAGCTTCGACGTCCTCGGCGTCATCCACTCCGGAGAGTTCACCGTCGACGTCGACGTCGTCCGCCCCGGGCGGACCATCGAACTCGTCGAGGCGACGATGCGCCACGGTGAGAGGGTGAGCATCCGGGCGCGGGTGTGGCGGCTGCTCGGAAGCGACACCTCGGCGGTGGCAGGCGACGAATGGACCCCGCTGCCCGCTCCGGAGGACATGCCCGAGCAGGGGCTGAGCGAGCGGTGGGGCGGCGGCTACATCGCCTCTCTGCGGGGACGGCAGGCCGATGACGCGCGTCCCGGGCGCGCCCGCAGCTGGATCACCTCCGACCTCCCGCTCGTCGACGGTGAGGTCGACCCGCCGGCCGCGGCGCTCGTCAAGTACGTCGACACCGCCAACGGGCTCGCCGTGCGCGTCGACCCGCGCACGACCTTCTTCCCCAACGTCGACCTCACCATCCACCTCATCCGCACTCCGACACCCGGCTGGGTCGGCCTCGAGACCCGGGTCGCCTTCGGGCCGACCGGGGTGGGGGAGACGGCGAGCGTGCTCAGCGACGTCGACGGGCCGATCGGCACCGCCGCCCAGTCGCTGACCGTGCGGATGGGCCAGGGCGCGCGATGACCACGGCGCTCGTCACCGGGGCGAGCCGATCCCGACCCCGGGCGCTCGTCACCGGGGCGAGCGCCGGCCTCGGCCGCGGCTACGCCCGTGCGCTCGCCGCCGACGGCTTCGATCTCGTCCTCGTCGCCCGCAGTGCTGAGCGTCTGCGGCAGGTCGCCGGGGAGGCGGAGTCCGAGTTCGGCATCCGCGCCGAGGTGGTCCCCGCCGACCTCTCAAATCCTGAGGACATCGGCCGCCTCGTCGACCTCATCGGGACCCGGCGCATCGATGTGCTGATCAACAACGCGGGCTACGGACTGCTTGAGGGACTCCTCGACTCGGATCCCGCAGACGTCGCGGCCCTCGACACCGTGCTCCAGGCAGCCGTGCGCGACCTCTCCCTGGCCGCAGCGGCCGGGATGCGCGAACGCGGACGCGGAGGCATCATCACCGTCTCCTCCCTTGCCGCGCTGACGACGATGGGCCAGTACGCCGCGTCGAAGGCGTCGAGTCTCGTCTTCACCGAGGCGCTCGCCGGGGAGCTGCGTGACACCCCGGTGACGGTCACTGCGGTGCTGCCCGGATTCGTCCACACGGAGTTCCACGAACGCCTCGGCGCACGCCGACCGGGACCGGGGTGGATCTGGCTGAGCGTCGATGACGTCGTGCGCACATCCCTGCGCGATGCCCGACGCGGCAGGGTCGTCTCGGTCCCTGGGGCGCAGTACCGGCTGGCAGCGGGGCTCGCCCGCTTCCTTCCGCGGGGGCTCATCCGCCGCGGCTCTGCGGGCTTCGCCTTCGACCGGCAGCACGGACGCGACAGGGGAGGGGAGAGCGAAGACGGGCAGGGCCTGACGGTATCGACATCCGAGAAGTTTTTCGGCCCTGAATAACGAGGGAAGTTGAGGCTTGAATGATCTCGACCAGCCCTCTCATCTGCGGGTTCTCGCTGACGAAACACTGATTCTCTCATTCAATGAGAGCAAATAAGTGTGAGATCAACCTTTACAACTGTGCGGAAGGTGTGGTGGAATTGTGATGTCCGCCCGGTGGGGATCGGGTGGACATAACGGACGTATGGGGATGCGTCCGGGTACTCGAGGGGAGTGCTGCGAGGACCCCGGGATGACGCGATTACGCGCCCCGGGGTCTTTGTCATTCACCATCATTCGCTCATTCTGGTGACATGCGGTGCCGAACACTGTTCAGTCGGAGGCCCTTCTGATCAGTATTGATCAGGGATTGCGCGCTTTCCGATCGATGCCGGCAGTCATTCCCCGGTCATCATCTCCGTCATCCGAAGTCACCACGACAGTCATTGACGCGCCGGATCGGTAGACCGTCGAGACGGTCGCCGATCCGACCGCAGGAGGGTGGTCGAGAGGTCTTCGATGCCACCTCGGCGGTGCGGGTCCGGCACTCGCGAAAAGTGCCGTCGAAGCACCCGATCTGCGCAATCTCGCCGGTAGGCTGGTGTGAGTTTGATCACGCATCCGCATCGCGCCGACTGAGAGGCACCCCTATGGCCGTCTTCGATCTCACGTTCCCCTCGAGCAACGGCCGCGACGACGTGCGCGCCTGGGTGCACACGCCGGTGGCGGAGAGGCCGCGGGGACTCGTCCAGATCGTCCACGGGTTCGGCGAACATGCGCGTCGTTACCTGCCGCTCGTCTCGGCGCTCCTCGACGCCGGCTACGCGGTCGCGCTCGACGACCATCTCGGGCACGGCACCACAGCGGTGGCCAATGACTCCTGGGGTGACTCCGGTGGTGCCGACCCCGGGGTCTTCGTCTCCGACGAGGCCGAACTCGCCCTCCGGGCGCGGGCCATCGTCCCCGACGTGCCCTTCCTCGTCTTCGGCCACAGCTGGGGGTCGATGATCATGCGGGCCTACCTCGCCGAGTGCTGCGGCGACGTGGCCGGGGCGGTGCTCTGCGGCACCCCGGCCGGGATGCTCGGAATCGCAGAGGGCCGCGATCACGCTCTCGCACAGATCCACGACGAGGGCGCCGGCGCCGTCGACTCGGGCGCGCTCGCGCTCATGCTCGGTCCCCTCAACCGACGGTACGGCTCCGACGCGACGCCGATCGACTGGGTCTCGGGATCGCCCGCCGTCCTCGCCGACTACGTCTCCGATCCGCTCAACCTCGGGCAGCGTCCCGTCACCGCGGGCTTCGCCGCCTCCTTCGCCGCACTCTACGAGCGGGTCGACGGAGCCGGCTGGGCCTCCCGCGTCCCCCACGAGGTGCCGGTGCTCCTCATCGCCGGGGAGGAGGATCCCGTCGGCGACTGGGGAGAGGGTGTCCGCAGCGTCGCCGACGATCTCGTCGCGGCGGGCCATCCGGCCGTGACGACTCGGCTGTGGGCAGGGGTCCGGCACGAAGTCCACAACGAACCCGACGTCCGCGACGAGGTCTTCGCCGTCGTCATCGAGTTCTTCGACGAGGTCACCGCGGCGCGGCCGCTGCCCTGAGGTTCAGCCGTCCACGCGCGTGTTCGAGCGCAGCCCGGCGCCGAGGCGTGGGGACTCGACCGCGCGGCCGTGGGCTGAGTGCCCCGGACGGTGCCGGGCGGAGCCGGATCGGACCGTCCTCGCGGCAGTGACGCACGACGACGGAGCGGCGCCCCCTCCGCTGAGGGGGCGCCGCTCCGTCATGTCATCGTTCGGCGGCCTATGCGAGGGTGACCTCGCGCTGCTTCCGATTCGACGACCGGGCGATGCCGATCTCGAGTCCCATCGCCGCGATCGGCACTCCGAGCGCTCGGCTGGCATTGCCGGCGACCCGGTGGGCGATGTCGGCGACGACGGCATCGATGTCCGCGCGTTCGTCGACGTCGACGTGCACGATGAGCTCCGGTCGCTTCGCGGTGCCGCGGAGGATGACCTGGGAGTCCTCGACGCCGTCGGTGGCCTCGAGGTCGTCGGAGACCGCCTCGGCGACGACTGCCGCTGTCACCGAGGTGATGCCGGTGCGAGCGTCCTGCTGGAGGCGCAGCGGCTTCGCCGCGTCCTTGCGCGGGATCTGCAACGACAGCCACCAGATTCCGATGATCGCGAGCACCACCGCGATGACGACGGCGACGATCGCTGAGAACGGGAGCGCGAACTTGTCCGCGATCGGGGCGAGACTCGCCGAAGGATCGAGGCCGGGCAGGATGCCGGCCAGGAGCCCGAGCCCGAAGAGGGCGACGAACGCTCCGCCGAGGAGGAGGATGAGTCCGATGATGAACAGACCGGTCCGGTTCGCGCCTGCTGCCATGCGTCGCATCACTGCCTCCTGACCGCGTGCACGCGCACGCTCGGTTGCCGGACGAAATCGATCGAGCTCAGCCGACGCGAGACCGAATCGGCGACCTCGCTGCGGATCTCGGCGGTGTCACGCACCGGGGTGGTGAACGTGACGATCGACGAGCGGGTGTTCGATGAGGCGCGCACCCGGGCGACCCCGTCGACGGCATCCGCAGCCGAGGCGGCGAGGTCGGAGAGCGCCGACGTCGGCATGGCGACCTCGAGGCGCTCGACGTGCTCGGCTGCAGGGGCCTGCAGGCCGAGGATGCGGCGGGCTCCCGGCGAGATCGCGAGGATGACGAGCACCAGGCCGATGAGGCCGAGCACGATGCCCGCAGCGATCACCGCGGGGGTGGCCCACTGGAGAGATTCGGCGCCGGCGATGCCGGGCAGAACCGTCTCCAGAGAGGCGTCCGCGGAGTTCGCCTGCGCGATCGCGGCGATGCCCGCCCACCCCAGGGCCACTGCGATGAGCAGAAGGACCACGGCGACGATGACGGATGGCACGACCCGCGCGGGGCGGGCGCGCAGAAGCTGTGCACTCATGCCAGACTCCTCACTTCGGCTGAGCGGCCCGTACCTTCGGGCCGGAGCCAGGTCACGTCGATGTCGACCTGGCGGACAGCGACCCCCGTGAGCGATTCGACTTCGGTGCGCAGGGTCTCACGCACCGATTCGGTCGTCTGGGAGATCGGGAGCGGATAGCGGAGGCCGAGCCGGACGTCGAGGACGCAGCTGCGGCCGGAGAGGGTCACCGACACGCTCGGACGGGCGTCGAGGCTGTCATTGCCGCCGATGCCGAGGAAGCCCGAGGTGGTGCCGCCGACTCCGGGGATGCCCTTGAGGATCTCGGAGGCCGTCTTCTCGACGACTCTGTCCGCGATCGTGAGGCTACCGCGTGATGCAGCCACGCCGATCACCTCCGCGTCGTCGAACGCGAGCTCAGGGCTCCGAGGTCGAGTCGACCGTCGAGGACGAGACCGATGGTGAGGCCGAGCCCACCGCAGATCGCGACGACGAGGAATGCGACGAATCCTCCGAAGTACGCGACGATGCCGAGGGTGAGTCCGACAAGCAGTCCTACGTAAGTTTTCGACATGGCTGTCCTTCCGGGGCTGTCGCTGCGCTCCCCGAGGCGAGTGCTCGCCTCGGGGGCGTCAGCGAGGGGTGGGTGTGTCAGGAGAGGTTGTTCTGATCGTCCGACTTCTTCTGATCGTCGTTGTCCTCGTCGGGGAGGTGGACGTCGGTGACGTCGATGTTGACCTCGACGACCTGGAGTCCGGTGCCCTGCTCGACGGCGCGGATGACGTTGCGACGGATCGCCTCGGCGACGTCGACGATCGAGGTGCCGTACTCGACGACGATCGTGAGATCGATCGCGGTCTGCTTCTCGCCCTTCTCCACGGAGACTCCGCCCGAGACGTTCGTCTGCGAGCCGGGGATCCGGTCGGTGAGGGTGTCGAAGGCGCGACGAGCGGCGTTGCCCATACCGAAGACGCCGGGGACCTCGCGCGCCGCGATGCCGGCGAGCTTGGCGACGACGTTCTCAGCGATGGTCGTGTTGCCCTTGTCGGTGACCAGGGGGCTGTTGACGTCGGCGCCGGCCGAAGCGGTCGAACCAGCGGTCTTGGTGGTGGAGGGAGCGTTGGTCTCAGGCATGATTGTTCATTCCTTTTCGTGTCGGAGGTGCTGACATAGGTACAGACGCAGCCGGTGGCGAATCCTCACGCACGAATCGCAAGAATTTCTCCGCATCGCCCGAAACCTGTGCGCGCACCGGCGGCCGCGGAGTCTCGATTCGGTGAACTTTCCTCCGAATATCCGGCAAGGCATGTTCCCAGGTCGGAGGCTCGCCTATGATCTGAGACATGGCAAGAGGTGATGATCGATTCGACGTCGTGACCCTCGTCGTGCGGGCCCGTGAAGGCGATGTCGACGCCTTCGCCGCCCTCGTCGACCGGTACGAGGTCAGACTGCTGCGCTTCGCGATGCGCACACTCGGGGACAGGCAGGACGCCGAGGACGTCGTCCAGGACACGCTCGTGCAGGCGTGGAAGTCCCTCAATGCGCTCGCTTCCCCCGAGGCATTCGGCACGTGGGTCTATCGGATGGCGTCGAACCGGTGCACCGACGTCCTGCGCAAGCGGGTCTCCCGGCCCGCCGATCCGGTCGACCCCGAGGACATGGGCGTCCACGCCGACGATCGGGCCTCGGTGGAGAAGCGGGTCGAGGCCCGCAGCGCGCTCGAGCGCTTCGCCGAGGTGTTCTCGACGCTGTCCACCGAGCAGCGCATCACGTGGGTCCTCCATCAGATGGAAGGGCTCAGCTACGCTGAGGTGGCCGACACCTTGGGCATCACCGAAGGCAGTGTGCGCGGCCGGATCCATCGGGCCCGAGCCGCCATCGTCGAAGGGATGAAGGGATGGACATGAGTGATGATCGCAGGCGGGCCGAGGACGAGCGCGCCGCTCCCGACCTCGACGCCGAGCTGCGCGACGTCATCGACGACTACATGGGCCACTACGTCCCCGACTCCGAGCAGACCGCCGGGATCCGCGAACGGATCCTCCAGCTCGTCCGCAACGACCTCTACCGGGGTCCGTCGACGAAGCTGCGCACGGATGCGGGGCACGAGTACTCGATCGCCTCGGCGGCGGTGCGGACGATCGTCCGCGATGCCGTCGACTCGGTCGACGGGATCCGCTCCCGCAGCGTCGGCATCGCCCCGTCCGGGGAACCGGCAGGCAGCGCCGCCGAGGTGCGACTGACCGTGACCATGCGCGCGGACGTCCGCTTCGTCGCCGCCGCGGATCTCATCAGGACGGCCGTCTCCGAGGCGCTCGTACGCGAGCTCGGAGTGCCGGCAGCACGGATCGATATCGAAGTCGAGGATGCCTATGTCGAATGACCCGCATGAGACGCCGACTCCGCTCGAGGTTCGGCACGAGGACCCCATCGTTGCCCCGCACCCGCCCGAGTCGCATCCGGACACGCCCTCAGCGCCGTTGCCGGGTCACGCACCGACCGCGGCCGGGCGCACCGGCGACACCAGCCCGGTTGACGTGCCGAGGACTGCGACCTCGCCCAAACCCGGCGGGGACGACCGCCGGGTCGGCACCGGCAGCAGCGCCGGACGCACCGGCGCGGAGCCGGCGCTTCCCGCCGGGGCCGACGCGGCACCTGAGCCGGAGCTTCCCGCCGGGACCGACCCTGCTGGCGAACCCGAGCTGCCTGCCGGCACCGACTCTTCCACCGACGTCGCAGCGGCCGGGAGCGACGGCGACGCGGATCCAACGGAGGGCGGCCCGCTCACGCGCACTGCGCAGCAACTCGCGAACGAGATCGCCGGCATCGGGGGAGTGGCCTCACTCGCACCGGGCATGAAGGATCTCGTCGCCAGCGCCACTGCGCGGGTGCTGCGGCGCACCGGCGGTGAACCCATGGGCATCGACCTCACCGAGTCCTCCGACGGCTACCGAGTGCGCATCGACGCCCACTTCGACGATTCGCGCTCGGTCGCCGCGATCGTCGACGAGATCTTCTCGGTCGTCGACCGCGAGGTCGGCGAGCCCGTCGAGGTCGACCTCAGGGTGATCAGCCGCGACGACTCGCACTGAGTCGCGCGCCGAGGCGGATGTCGCCGCGGCAGGGTCGACCCGCCTCGGCGGGGTCAGGGCCGGACCGGAGGGCCACGTAGACTGGGGTCATGACCGACCCCGCAGACACGCGCCGACAGCTGCTCGGCCTCATCGACGAACTCGCCGTGGTCCGCGGCCGAGTCACCCTGTCCTCCGGCCGCGAGGCCGACTACTACCTCGACCTGCGCCGGGTCACGCTCGACCATCGCTCGGCGCCGCTCATCGGCGACGTCCTCCTCGACCTCCTCGAGGCCGAAGGGCTGCTCGAGGGCATCGACGCGATCGGCGGGCTGACGATGGGCGCCGACCCGGTCGGCACCGCGGTCATGCACCGCTCGGTGCTGCGCGGGACCCCCGTCGACGCATTCGTCGTCCGCAAGGAGGCGAAGAAGCACGGCATGTCCCGCCGCGTCGAAGGTCCTGACGTCGCCGGCAAGCGCGTCATCGCCGTCGAGGACACCTCGACGACGGGCGGATCCGTCCTCACCGCCGTCGAGGCGCTGCGGGAGGCCGGCGCCGAGGTGGTCGCCGTGGCCGTGGTCATGGACCGTGACACGGGGGCGAAGGAGAAGGTCGAAGCCGAGGCGGGGATCCCCTACCTCACGGCGCTGTCGACGAAGGACCTCGGCCTGGAGTGACGGGGGCGATCATGAGCTGGGACTCGACTGTCAATTCCGTCGAAATCCCTGCCCCGGTTTGAATCGCCGTGGGCGATTCACCACGATAGATGAGAAACTCTCACGGGGCCGCGGTTCCGCGCGGCCGCCTACGGACGAACGTAAGGATGACGTGTGCTCACACTCAACGAGGTCTCCCTCCGCAAGGGGAAGCGAACATATCTGGACGAGGTGAGCTTCACCGCCGAGGCAGGTCGGATCACCGCCGTCGTCGGCACCCGATCGGCAGGACGCACCGAACTCGTGCGTGTGATCATGGGTCTCATCAGCCCCGATGAGGGCACCGTCGAAGTCGAGGGCCACGAGCTCGACTTTGGCGACCGGCAGAACTTCGGCTACCTGCCCGGTGAGCGCGGCGGCTACCCGAACATGCGGGTCATCGACCAGATCGTCTACCTCGCCCGTCTCCACGGCATCACCCTCGGTGCGGCCGAGCGCAACGCCCTCACCCTGCTCTCGCGCCTCGAGCTCGCCGACCGCGGCTACGCTCCGCTGAAGAACCTCAGCGGCGCCGAGATCGCCCGCGTCGACATCGCCGCCACCCTGGCCGCCGACCCCGACGTCGTCGTCATCGACGATGCCTTCGCCGGCCTCGACGCGAAGTCGACCGAACTCGTCATGTCCCTCCTGCGCGCCCACGCGTCCTCGGGGGTCCCCGTCATCCTCGCCACCGACGACTGGGAGGCCGCAGAGAAGCACGCCGACGACATCGTCGCGCTCAGCCAGGGCAGGGTCACCGCCTCCGGCAGCGTCGACGACCTCCTCGGCGAGCACCGCTACCGTGTCGCCCTCGCTAACGCTGAGGCGGCCGCGAAGACCCTGTCAGGACGGTCGGGGATCACCGAGATCGAGGTCATCGACACCGTCATCACCTTCCGCGCGAACGATCCCGGCTCGGCCGCCGCGACCGTGGCGAGGCTCGAACGAGTCGAGAGCTTCGAACGCATCCGCCCGACATTGGCCGAGCAGTACAAGGAGGCCCTGTGATGGCACGCAAGGACGACGCGCAGGACGCGGAGAACGCCAAGGACACGACGACGTCGAGGGCATCCGGCAAGGCCGCCTCCGGAACGGAGCCGACGACCTCGAAGGGCACGGCCCCCAAGAGCCTCGACGACCTCGACATGGGCACTACCGGCACCGAGTCGGCCGACTCCGACTCGACGACCTCGACGTCGAAGTCGGCTGCCTCCAAGGCGTCGGCTGCCAAGGCGGGCACCTCCACCTCTGCGGCCTCCAAGAAGACGGCCGACACCGAGGCGGATGCGACGGCCGGACTCGATGAGGTCCCCTTCGAACTCGCCGAGGACCGGCCGAACCCTGAGGACCTGCCCGAGACGGGACTCGTCTCCGAGTTCGTCGACGTCGGCCGGCGTCAGGCGTCGTGGCTGGTGTCGAACCGCGAGAGCTCGACCGTCATGCGCTCGCCGTTCTTCCTCGTCACCGTCGCCGTCGTCATCCTCGGCATCCTCGCCGTGATCATCAGCGGCATCGTCCGCGAAGCCCAGGTCGACTCGGGCACGCCGAGCATGGCCATGGTCGGCGTCGGCGAGCAGGCGGCGATGTACGAACAGCAGCTCGGTGTGAAGATCACCGACGTCGCCGATGCCCAGGCGGCCGAGCAGCTCGTCCGCGATGGTGAGGTCGACGCCGCGTTCATCCAGGACCCGACGGGTCAGACGCAGCCGACGATCATCGCCCTCGACAAGCAGCCGACCGCGCTGCTCGAGAAGCTCGCCCCGCAGACCGAGGCGACCCTCCTGCAGACCCCGGCCGTCGCCGAGGACATCGCCACTCCGCTGCTGTGGGGCATGGTCGTCTTCTCGCTCCTCGTCATCGGCACCCTCGGCACCGCGCTCTACCAGAACCTGCGTTTGGAGAAGCGGAACCGGATCACCGAGATCATCGCGGCGACGATTCCGCCGCGCGCGGCCGCCTCGGGTCGGATTACGGGCATGCTCACGCTCGTCGTCATCCACCTCCTCGTCGCAGCCGTCGTCCTCGAGCTCGGACTCTCGATCTCGGGCAGGACGTCGATCGCCTTCGCGATGCTGCCCGGACTCGGATGGTTCGCCCTCACCCTCTTCTTCACCGCGTGGGCGATCTTCGCCCTCCTCGTGTGGGCCTCGACCCTGACGAGCGATCGCGCCCGCAGCATCGTGCTCACGATCATCGGCATCCTCACCGTGGGCGGCGCGATGGCCCCGGTCATCGTCGGCGCGAGCGGAACGGTCGGCCGGGTGCTCTCCTGGACTCCGTTCACCTCGCCGCTGGGCATCGCGGGCCGCTTCTTCTCGGCCCAGCCCGAGTGGTGGGAGGGCCTCGTCGCCGCAGCGATCGCCGCAGTCCTCGCCCTCATCCTCCACGCGGTCGCCGGCGGTGCCTACGTCCGCTCGGTCCTCTCCGGCGGAGGCCGCGGGGGCAAGACCGTGAAGATGAGCAAGCGCGCGAAGAAGGTCGCCGCCGCCTCCGACTCCGAGGAGGACGCCGATGCGAAGGCGTCGACCGCCTCGGCGAAGGGTGCGGCAAAGACGGCCACGGCGACGAAGGACGCCGACGCCGACGCAGATTCGGACGACGCGGACGCTGACGAGGTCGTGACCGTCTCG
The DNA here is from genome assembly GCF_012027885.1 of Brevibacterium sp. LS14. Lineage (NCBI taxonomy): Bacteria > Bacillati > Actinomycetota > Actinomycetes > Micrococcales > Brevibacteriaceae > Brevibacterium > Brevibacterium sp. LS14. Next base: position 41,699 of record NZ_SJXG01000053.1, on the reverse strand, counting down.
GAGACCGAGGAGGTCACGACGACGAAGACGGCCGGCGCGACGAAGGCTGCGGGCACCACCGCCTCGGCGAAGGGCACCCGCACGACGAAGGCCACGGACGACGCGATGGACTCCGGGAAGGACTCCGACGCGAAGTGACCGACGGTCTCGAGCAGCAGCAGGTGGGGGTCGGTCCGTGGACCGGCCCCTGGCCTGTCGGTGAGGAGTACGATCCGGAGCTGCTGCGCGACGGGGACCGGCGCAATGTCGTCGACAAGTACCGCTACTGGCGCCACGATGCCATCGTCGCCGACCTCGACACGGTGCGGCACGGGTTCCACGTCGGTGTCGAGAACTGGCAGCACGACCTCAACATCGGCTCGGTCGTGCGCACGGCGAACGCGTTCAATGCCGCGGCCGTGCACATCGTCGGGCGGCGGCGCTGGAACCGGCGCGGGGCGATGGTCACGGACAGGTACCAGCACGTCATCCACCATCCCAGCGTCGACGACCTGCTCCAATGGTGCGTCGAGAACGACGTGCCGCTCATCGGCATCGACAACTTCCCGGACTCGGTGCCGCTCGAGACGTTCGAGCTGCCGCAGCGGTGCCTGCTGCTCTTCGGCCAGGAGGGGCCGGGGCTGAGCGAGGAGGCGCATCAGGCGAGCTCGGCGGTGCTCTCGATCGCCCAGTACGGTTCGACGCGGTCGATGAATGCCGCGGCCGCAGCGGCAATCACCATGCACGCGTGGATCCGCCGCCACGTCTTCGAGCAGCCGATCGGGTAGCTCGGCACGGACTCTGGCACGCCCGCGAGGCGGGTGCGGGCGGAGTGCTGGCGGCACGCGGGCGGCCGCTAGCACGCGGACATCGCCGCCACGTCTTCGACCAGCCGGTCGGGTAGCGCGGCAGCACGCAGAAAAAGGACGCTCAGTGTCGATTCGCAAGCTCAGAATCGACACTGAGCGTCCTTGATCCCGCTGTGACTCACCGGGCGGTTGCCCTTCCGCCGAGACTCACCAGGCCGCCCTCCTCAGGACAGGTCGGCGGCGTGGGGTTCGATGAGACCGCCGATCGATGCGAGCTCGGCGGTGAGCGAGTCCGCGTCGTCGAAGGTCTTCGAGATCACGGTGAGGCGCTTCGCGTAGTGCCCGATCGGGTACTCCATCGTCATGCCGATGCCGCCGTGCATCTGGATCGACTCCTGGCTGATGTGGCGCGCGGTCGAGTCGATGATGATCTTCGCGGCGATGACGTCGCGGTGGCGATCCTTCTCCGCGCCCTCCGCCTCGGCGGTGACGGCGAGACGGGCGAAGAGCGCCATGCTGCGGGCGTACTCGAGGTCCGCGTAGAGGTCCGCGGCGCGATGCTGGAGCGCCTGGTTGGCACCGATCGGCGCCCCGAACTGCTCGCGGGTCTTGAGGTACTCGGCCGTCATCGTCAGCGACGCCTCCATCGCGCCGACGGCCTCGGCCATGAGCGCGGCGTTGGCGATGTCGAAGACCTCCGAGAGCACGGCATGGGCGTCGCCGGCGTCGAGGCGCTGGGCGGGAGTGCCGTCGAAGCGCACGCTCGCGCTGCCGAGCCCGTCGGCCTGGCGATGGGTCACACGTGTGAGCCCCTGCGCGTCGGCGGCGACGAGGAAGAGGCCGAGCTCGCCGTTCTCGACCGCGGTGACGACGAAGTGGTCGGCGACATCGCCGCCGAGCACACCGTTCTTCTCCCCGGTCAGGCGCACTCCGTCACCGTCGGCGGTCGCCGTCGTCGTCGGCTGGGCGAGAGCGTAGCGCTGCCCCGGCTCGAGGGCGGCGACGGCGAGGAAGGTCTCGCCCTCGCACACGCCGGGCAGGATCGCCTGCTTCTGCTCCTCGCTGCCGGCGAGCAGCAGCGCATTGGTGCCGAGGACCGCGGTCGCGACGAAGGGCTCGAGCACGAGCGAACGGCCGAAGGCCTCGAGGACCACAGCCACCTCGGCGAAGGTCATCTCCGCACCGCCGAAGCTCTCGGGCACGGTGAGGCCGAGCAGGCCCATCTCCGCGAACTGCTGCCACTTCTCGCGCGAGATGCCCTCGTCGCTCTTGAGGATCGCCTCGCGGGCGGCCGCATCGTATTCGGTGCGCAGGTACTTGCCCAGGGTGCTCGCGAGCTCCTGCTGGATGTCGTTGAGTTCAAGATCCATGGATGTCCACTTCCTTCGCCGGGCTCAGAGCCCGAGCAGAGCCTTCGAGATGATTCCGCGCTGCACCTCGGACGAACCGCCGTAGATGGTGACCTTGCGGGTGTTGAAGTATGCGGGCAGGGCGTCGACGGCGCCGAGCGGCAGGTCGGTCAGCCCCTCGCCCTGGACCCGGTCGGTGACGAAGTCGAGACCCTGCGGTCCGAGCACGTCGACGAGGATCTCGCTGATGTCCTCCTGCAGCTGCGAGCCCTTGAGCTTGAGCACCGAGGACCGCGGATCCGGCTTGTCCGAGCCGGCGGCCTGCGTCGAGAGGATCCGCAGCTGGGTCATCTCGAGCGCGGTGAGCTCGGCTTCGAGCCGGGTCAGGCGCGCCGAGAACAGCGGGTCGTCGAGGAGGGTGCCGGTGGCCGTCTTCGTCACCGCCGCGTACGCCTTGGCACGGGCGAGGTTGACCTTCGAGGCGCCGATCCGGGCGATCCCGGTGCGTTCGTTGCCGAGGAGGAACTTCGCGTACGTCCACCCCTTGTTCTCCTCGCCGACGAGGTTGTCCACCGGCACCTCGACGTTGTCGAAGAAGACCTCGTTGACCTCATGGCCGCCGTCGATGAGCTGGATCGGGCGCACGGTGACGCCGGGGGACTTCATGTCGATGAGGAGGAACGAGATCCCCGCCTGCTTCTTCACGTTCGCATCGGTGCGCACGAGCATGAAGATCCAGTCCCCGTACTGGCCCAGCGTCGTCCACGTCTTCTGTCCGTTGACGATGTACTTGTCCCCGGACCTCACCGCCGAGGTGGCCAGGGAGGCGAGGTCGGATCCGGCGTTGGGTTCGGAGAACCCCTGCGACCACCAGATGTCGATGTTCGCCGTGGCCGGGAGGAACCGCTCCTTGAGCTCCTGCGAGCCGAAGTTCGCGATGACCGGCCCGACCATGGAGACGTTGAAGGGCAGCGGCGAGGGTACGCAGGCGAGCTGCATCTCCTCGAGCCAGATGTGGCGCTGGACCGGGGTCCAGTCCTGACCGCCCCACTCGAGCGGCCAGTGGGGCACGGCGTACCCGTTGGCGTTGAGGATCCGCTGCGAGGTCACCATGTCCTCTTTGGACAGCTCCTGGCCGGTGGCGACCTTGAAACGGAGCTCTTCGGGGATCTCCGTGCGATAGAACTGACGCATCTGCTGCGCGAACTCGCGCTCCTCTGCGCTCAGAAGGGTGTCCATGAGTGCTCCTGATAGATCGTTCAGTAAGTTTCTGTCCATACTACGTTCGCGTGAAGTGTCCCACAAGTAGCTCACCGAGGTGGTCGACAGGCGGACGGGTCGATTGCGGGGAGCGGGATATGCGGTTACAGTGTCCCCACATCCCCAGCTTCGCGGTGGTCAGTGGTCCCCTCCCGACGGCCTGCGAGTCCGAACCTCCGAGCGCCGTACCCGGAGGATCCGCTCGAGCATCCGCGAGGCAGACAGCCGTGTGCTGTCCGCGCGATCCGCGGGCAGGACTGCGGCGACACCGAAAGAAGCGCACATGTCGGTTACGGTCCCATCCCCGCAGGGTCGCGCTTTCGGCTACGCAGACGAGGTCTCGGCGGTGCGGCACGCGCTCGTCGACCCCGACCGCTGCGGGTGTCTCGTCGTCGGCGCCGCGGGCATCGGACGCACCACCGTGATGAATCGGGCACTCGACCATCTCGAGTCCGACACCACGGTGCATCGCCTGCGCGGTTCCGAGCTGCTGCGCGACCGCGAGCTCGGCGTCCTCGAGATCCTCCTCTCCCAGGCCGGCGCCCACCGCGAGATCGCACCCGGGGCGGCGCTGTCGACCCTCGCCCGCGCCTTCGCGGCGGCGAGCGAGGACACAGTGCCCATCGTCCAGCTCGACAACAGCAACCTCATCGACACCACCTCGCTGGCCGTCCTCTGCCGCCTCGCCGATGCCCGTCGCATCCGCCTCGTCGCCGGCGCCGAATCCATCCGGCCGCCGGTCGATCTCCTCGCGAAGCTGTGGCTGGGCGGATCGCTTGTGCGCATCGACCTCACCGGACTCGACGAGAGCGCGATCGCCGCGCTCGTCGAATCGGCCGGAGCCCCGACCCGCTCGGCGGCCGAGCTCCTGCGCGACACCGGCGGCAACCCGCGCCTGCTCAACCAGGTGATCTTCGGCGCCGATCAGTCGAGCGCGCACGAGCGCATCCTGTGGAACGTCCCCAGCGGCCTCCGGCCCGTCCTCGAGGTCGTCGCCATGGTCGGCGAGGTCCCCTACGACAGCCTCGCCCTCCTCTGCTCGCCGGGGGAGATCGACGCCCTGGCCGACATCGGCCTCGTCGTCATGGAGCGCGGCCCGGGCGCCGGGGTCCACCTCGCCGAGCCGGTCATCGCCGAGACCCTCAAAGCCCATGTCATGCCCTCCCACAGCCTCAGACTGTTCCGGCTCCTCGCCGATGTCGTCGACCTCGACGACCTCGAGGGCCGTGCCCTCTTCGGGTACCTGCGCTGGGGTCTGTCCCTCGGCGTCGGGCAGCCGGAGGACCGGATCTTCGCCGCCGTCGGCGATGCCAACGCCGAGGGGCGGTACTCCGACGCGGCCGACCTCATCGTCGCCTCCGGGTGGGAGACCGACCGTGTGCTCCTCGAACTCGTGCGCGCGGACAAAGGAAGAGGGGGGATCGCCGAGGCGGAGCAGACCTTCGCCCGTCTGCTCGCCGACGCCGATGAGGACGCCGACCCCCAGTACCTCTCCCGGCTCCTGTGCATGGACTATCGCCTCACCGATCCCAACGCTCCGGAGGAGCTGCGCGTCGAATGGGTGCGCGACCTCCTGAGCACCCCGGCCGACACGGGCCGCGTCGACGTCACCCGCGCCCGCTTCGCCCTGCGGGGAGGCCGCCTCGACGAGGCCCGCTGCCTCGCCTCCGAGGTCTTCCACGACCACGAGTGCCTCAACCGGCATCGGCTGCGGGCCTGCGCGATCCTCGGTCTCGTCCTCGTCCTGCAGGGCCGGGTGGTCGACGGGATCCGCTGCATCGACCAGGCCGAGCTGATGTTCTCCCTGCCCGGCCTGACCAGCTACGAGCTCGAGGACGCGGCACCGCAGATCTTCGTCTCCCGCTACCTGTCCGGGGACTGGGCCGGGGCGCGGCGATCGGTGCGCGAGGCCCGGTCGGGGGACCGGATGTTCGAACTCGCCGGGGCGCTGGTCGACCTGCGCACCGGCCATCCCGCGCGAGCCCAGTCGACCCTGCAGGCCGTGCTCGAACCGGCCCAGGAGACCGATCTCATCGATCTCACCGGGGTGGGACGCGCGGCCAAGCGCTACGCGGATGCGCTACTCGGCCGGCCCTCGGATCCGCAGCGGCTGCGGGAGGCGACGTGGGACGAGGAGCGGGCGGACCGCTACTCGTGGTGGGCGGAGGCCGAAGCGCGCCTCTTCGACCTGCAGGCGCTCGCGCTCGCCCATCCCGCCGAGGCGGCCGACCGCCTCCATGCCCTCGGCACCTCGATCGCCGAGCACGGCGCGGCGACGATGGCCGCGTTCGCCTTCATCGAGGCCGCTCGCCTCGGTCAGGGATCCGCCGGCCACAGCCTCGCCGTCCTGGGAGGTGAGATCGACGGTGCCATCGGGCGGCTCGCCCGGACCGTGGCCGAGGGCGTCCTCGTCGGAGACGCCGATGCGCTCATCGAGGCCGCACGCGCGTCCCTCGAATTCGGTTCGTACCTCACCTCCTCGGACTTCGCGAAGCTCGCGCAGAAGCGGGCCGTCGAGGTCGGCGACCGCTCGGCGGTCAAGGAGGCGAGGATCCTCATCGGCAACAGCACGCGCACGGTGCGCTCGGGTGCCACGGGGTCGCGGTTCCACACCGTCCTCTCCGACTTCGAGCGCAAGCTCGTCGACGGGGTCATGGCGGGGGCGAGCAGCCACGAGCTCGGGGAGCTCCACCATCTCTCGGCGCGCACCATCGAATGGCACCTGAGCCGGATCTACCGCCGTCTGCAGGTGGCCAACCGACGCGAGCTGCGCGAACTCGTCTCCACGTGGGGCAGGGTCCATGTCTGAGGCGCGGGATCGCCGGGACTGCTTCGGTCGTGACGGCGAACTCGCCGAGATCGCCGCAGCCCTCGTCGGAACGGGAGCCGCCGGAGTCGTCATCGAAGGCGACACCGGGGCGGGGAAGACGAGCCTCATCGAGCTCGTCCACGCCGAACGCGGCGGCCGCGAGCTCTGGGTGCGCGGGGACCGCGTGCTCGCCGAGAGTCCGTTCGGCGCCTTCGGCCTCGCCGTCGACCTCGCCGACGACGAGGGGACGCTGCTCAACCGCGTCGTCACCATGCTCACGGCCGGCGACGAGCCGCCCGTCGTCTTCGTCGACGACGCCCACCACCTCGACGACGCGAGCGTGAGCGTGCTCAGCCAGCTCGCCACCGACGGGGAGATCCGCATCGCCGTGACCGTCCAGCCTGCGGTCGACGGCCGCTCCCCGCACTTCCGGGAGCTCGTCGCCGACGGCCTCCTCCACCACGTCCTCCTCGACCCGCTCCACGAGGACGATGTCACGGCGATGCTCGAGCACCACCTCGGCGGGGTGGTGTCACGGGGAGTCATCGACGCGACGATGTTCCTCACCATGGGGGTCCCGGTCCGGGTCCTCGAACTGCTCAGGTACGCCCGGCAGTGGAACCGGTTCCGCCTCCGGCACGGGGTGTGGCTGCTCGACGGACTCGACATCGCCTACGACGAGCGGGTCCGCGACGTCATCTCCTACCACCTCGCCCGCTACAGCGATGAGCAGCGGGGCGCGCTCGAACTCGTCGTCCTCGCCGGCGAGGTCGAGGTCGAGCTCATGCTCAGCGCCGGCTACGGGGAGGCCGCCGACGACCTCGTCGCCGCCGGGGTCATCGGGCTCGAGTCGCGGGGCTCGCCCGTCTACGTCGCCCTCGAATCCCATTCGACGGAGACGATCCGGGTGACCGTTCCCGTCGGACGCAGCCGCCGGATGTTCGAACTCGTCGAATCCGCCCCCGGCACGCCCTCCCAGCGCTCGCGGATGCTCCGCGCCGACTGGGGCCTGAGCTGCGGGGCGAGGATCTCCCTGCGGGATTCGATCGACGCGGCCCGGATAGCGATCGCCCTCGGCGAATGGCATCGGGCGCTGCGGATCCTCCGCGGGGTGCCGTTCGAGGCGATGGACCCGCAGGAGCTCTTCGACCTCGGTCGCCTCTACTGCGACGTCAACCTCGTCCCCGTCGGCCTCGACATCCTCGCCAGGACGGTGCGTCGGGCGCAGACCCCGTTCCTCGTCCTCGAGGCCTTCATCGTGTGGATCTTCCGGGACGTCGGACGCGAATCCCCCTCGCTGTCCGTCGACGACTTCCTCACCGCACTCGACCGGATCGCGGCCGCCGCGGACGGGGACGCCGAGGTCCTCGCGCAGATCGACCTCACCCGCGTCATCCTCGACCGGGTCAGCCGGCTCACGTGGGCGCGCCTGTCCGGTGACGACGTCGTCGACGCCCGGTGGATGACGACCGAGGAGGTGCCGGAGACCCTGCGGGTGAGCATCGCGATCGCCTTCGCCTCGAAGGAGCTCGAACGCGGCCGCGGAGAGGATGTGCTCGACCTCCTCGAGGAGACCGAGGCGAAGATGACGACCATCGGCACGCCGCTGATCATGCTCGACTGCTTCCGCACGTGGGCGATGCTCCAGGCCGGCAGGCGGAACGAGGTGAGGGACGGGCTGAGCGAGGTGCGCAGCCAGGACCTCGCGTTCCTCGCCGCCTCGAGCGGGCCGCGCGACCTCGTGCTCGCCCGCATCCTCGGCCAGGAGGGGCGGTGGGCCGAGTCCGCCCGACGTGCGGCCGCCGCGGTCGAGGCCTTCGAGTACTGGAACCAGCAGCAGTTCATGGCCTTCGCCCTCGCCCAGGCCGAGTATTCGGCGATGATGAGCGGCAACGCCGAAGCGGCCGACGACTTCGATGCGCGCTTCGTCCGCCTGCCCGTGGCCAACGTCTACCTCGAGGGCGGCCGTGCGCGAGGCCTGCGGCTCGTCGCGCGCGCCGTGCTCACGGGAGAGCAGTCCTACCTCGACGCCCTCGCCGAGGTGCTCGCGGAGGCCGAGGCCGAAGAGGAGTTCGCGCTCGCGATGCGGCTGCGGCTCGAGCTGCTGCGCCACTTCGGCCTCTACGACGCCGAGGCGATCCTCGCGCTCGCCGCCGCTGCCGGCGAGAGGGACCGGTGGCGCCTCGGATCGCTTGGGGCAGCCCTGCGGAATGAGGACCCTGAGGCGCTCACGGCGCTCGCCGACGACCTCGGCGGGATCGGACCCGACCTCGCCGAGCGCTGCCGCGAGATCGCCGAATCCTGGCGTGAAGAGCCCCCGACGCACCCCCACCGCGTCCAGGAGGAGGCCGTCGAGCTGACGAATCGGGAGCGGCAGATCTCCCGGCTCATCGTCGCCGGCCTGTCGAACGCGGAGATCGCCGAGGAGCTCGGCGTCGCGGTGCGCACCGTCGAGGGCCACACCTACCGGATGTACCGCAAGCTCGACATCACCTCCCGGTCGGAGGTGGCCGAGGCGCTCAGCCGCCTGCGGACCGACCGGCCGGGATGAGCCAGCGGACAGACGCGAAATCGCAGATCAACGGGCCGGCCGCCACCGCACGATCGAGTAGGAGAGAACGACACGCAGGGAATTCGAGTAGTCACCGGCTGTCACGCAATCGTCATCAGCGAGTGATCGAGTAGTGACATTCCGGCAACCGGCGGGCACATTCGAGTATCCGCCGAGAATTATCCCGTAATGACCACCTGGTGACCGGTGGGACGGCTCACGAAGATGGGGTGCATGCACATCCCCGCATATCCCCAGAATCCCCAGTCATCCCATCCCCACGCGTCGGTCCCGCCGCAGCGGAGCCGACCCGACGAAGCCGATCCGCGCACATCGCGATCGAGCAGGCCGGGCGAACTCGCACGGCTGCGGACGCTCCTGGAGCGTCATCGCGCCGCTGCGGTCGTCGGCCGGACCGGCCTCGGCAAGGCCTCTCTCCTCCGAGAGGTGGAGGCAGAATGGTCGGGACCGGTCCTGCGCGTCCACTTCAGCCACTCCGAGCCGGGCAGCGACTGCTCCGGAATCGACATCCTCCTCACCTCGCTCGGGGCGATCGACAGCCGCACCTCGGTCGCCGACCTCGCGCACGACCGCGGCGAGGACATCGCCGATGCCGCCCAGTCGGCGCTGCGCGGAGCCGGAATCGCCGACGACGCGCTCATCGTCGTCGCCGGAGCCGACCGGATGGACGGACCGTCCCAGGCGGTCCTCGGCCAGATGCTCAGGCGCGCGCAGTCCGGGTGCGCGAACTTCGCCGTCTCCGCGACCTCCCTTCCCGACGACGGACCCCTCTCGCTCATCCCCACCGTCGAACTCCGGGAGTTCAGCCGCGACGAGCTCGTCGCCGCGGCCCAGGACCTCTGCGAGGGCCGGCTCGCCCCCGAGGCGGCGCACCTCGCCGCGGCCACCGCGTGCGGACGTCCGCTCGCGCTCGAGAGCATCGTCACGGAGATGAACCGACGGGAGCGGCTCGGTGACGGTCCGCTGACCATCCCTGTGCGCCTCGGCGACACCGGGGCATCGATCCTCCGCGACGTCCTCGGAAGCCCCGGCCCGCAGACGATCACCCTGCTCCGACAGCTGTCCCTGGCACCGGCAGCGCTGTGGGGACCCCTCGCCGCTCGGATCCCGGGTCTGTGGGAGATCGTCGACGACCTCGAGACCCGCGACATCATCGAAAGGCGCGGCCCGCACCTGCGCATCACCAACCACCTCGTCCGCGCCTGGGCCCACCAGTCGATGGGGTCGAGCGAGCGCATCGCCGGCCACGAGCAGCTCGCCGAGGACTCCGCAGGCATCGACCCGCGCCTCGAGCACTGGCATGCGTCCTTCGCGCGGCCGACCGAGCAGACGGCGCCGACGCTCATCGACGACGGCAGGACGCTCATCACCGAGGGGACCGGCCCGGCCGGAATCGAGTTCGTCGAGCGGGCGATGCGGGTGAGCACCGACGACGAGTCCCTGGCACCGGCCCTCATCGACATCGCATGGCAGCTCTACGAGCGCGGCGAGTTCGTCTTCGCGAGCCGCTATGTGCGCATCGCCGGCCAGTCGGATTCGCCCGCGCTCGCGGTCCGCGCACGGACGCTGGGCATCCGGATCGCCTTCGCCCAGCGCCAGACCCTGCCCTCCCACCTCATCAACAGCTGGTCGAAGAGGGAACGCGCCGAGGCTCCCGCCGAGGTCGCCCGCCTCCAGCTCACCCTGAGCATGTGCCGCTGCGAACGCGGCGAATACGCGGAGGCCGAAGAGCTGCTGCGCGAGGCGCGCGGGGCCGTCGACCACCTCGGCGAGGACGGGCACCGGCTGCTCGAGGCGGCGACGATCCGGCTCGAGAGCGCCCGCGGCACGGACCGGTCGGCGGTGCGGAGCTTCACGGCCCTGCGCGACCACGACGGTGACGACCTCGACCCCGAGTTCGTCCTCGCGGTCGCCTCGGGGCTCATGCTCACCGAGCACTTCGACTCGGCCCAGGCCGCGCTCTCCCTCCTCCGTCGCAGCAGCGGGGACGGAACGATCTGGCGTCTGCAGGCGCGCTGCCTGCAGGCCGAGACCGCTGTGCGTGCGGGCCGCCTGCGGCTGGCCGACGAACTCATCCGCGCCGTCGTCGCAGACAGCGTCACCCTGCCCGACGTGCGGCCTGACCGGGTCCTCGTCCTCCGGACATGGGCGCTGCTCATGCACGGTGCCGCATGCGACGCCGAACCCGTCGAGGAGCGGCTCGCCGCCCTGGCGACGACGTCGGAGAACCGCCGCCTGCTCGCCGAGCTCAACGCCCTGCAGGGAAGCTGCCTGCTGCGGATGGGCTACCCCGCTGAGGCCGTGCGCCATCTGCGGCGATGCGACGAACTCTCCGCGAACGAGGTCAATCCCAACGTCCGCCGCCACGAAGCCGACCTCATCGAGGCCCTCGTCGAGATCGGACGCAGAGAGCACGCGGCACTCCTCGTCCAGCAGCTGCGCAAGCGGGTCGAACGCTGTCCCTCGCGGTGGGCGGAACTCGCCCTGCGCCGGGGCGAGGCCCTCCTCGCCTCCGGGGACAAGGGCAACGAGCTCTTCAACCTCGCGCTGCGGTCGTGGGGCGCCCAGGACTCCCTCTACGAGAAGGCGCTCACCCACACCGCCTTCGGCAGGCGCCTGCAGCAGCTCGGGTCCGATTCCCGTGCCCGGGAGCAGTTCCTCGCCGCCGAGGCGATCCTCACCGAGCTCGGGGTCGAGGGCTCCGCGCAGTCGCCGGGTCCGCCTGCGCCGGCTCCCTCCGAACCCCCGGTCCACCCGCAGCTCGCCGAGCTCAGCGAGGAGGAGCTCAAGGTCGTCGAACTCGTCAGGGCGGGGCTGAAGAACAAGGACATCGCCGGCCGGGTCTTCGTCTCCCTGCGCACCGTCGAGCTCCGTCTCACGGCCGCCTACCGGAAGCTCGGAGTGGGGTCGCGGACCGAACTCGTCTCCCTCCTCGCCGGCAATCCCAGGCTCGCCGCCGTCTGAGCACCCGACTGGCGGCAGTCCGCACAGCCCGCGCGGATGCCCGCAGAACCGCTCCCGCATCGGGTTCGCGGCGCGGACACCGCCATAGCGTGGAGGCGATCGCGAATCCCCCGAGAGGCACGGTTCCGCTGCCGCCGACTTCAGCCGGCCGCAGCGAGAACGCCGCCCGAGGGCGAGAGCGCACCGCAAGTCCCATAGTGCATTGGAGTTCGCAATGACAGCATCCGAACACCCCGATCCGGCGCCTGGAGCGCTCTCGGGAAGTCGGTCGTCACGACTGGCGATGGTGATCTGGGAGAACAAGACCTGGCTGCAGATCGTCTTCGACGCCTCCGCCTGGGTCCTCGCCGGAGGGCTGGCGTGGCTGGTCCTCGGCTTCGAGTGGATCAGCGGGCCGACCGTCGGGATGGTCCTCGCCGTGGCCCTGGCCCTGCAGCTGCTCGTCGGACTCAGCCTCGGCCTCTACCGGCGCCGCTACCATTACGGCAGCTTCTCCGAGTTCGGCGGGCTCGTCCTCGTCTGCCTCGCGGTTGCGTGCGCCCTCATGCTCGTCACCGCCGGTGACGCGCCGTTCGTCCTCCTCTTCGTCTTCGCCGCCCTCATCCTCATGTCGGGCACCCGCTACGTCATCCGCTGGGTGCACCAGTTCGCGACGCGGCCCCGGCAGGGGGAGAGGGTACTCGTCGTCGGTGCCGGCGACGCCGCGGAATCCCTCATCCGGCAGATGCTCTCGGATCCGCAGGGCGCGTACCTGCCCGTCGGCCTCATCGACGACGATCCGCGCAAACGGCACCTGAGCATCCACGGGGTGCGGGTGCGGGGCACGAGCGACGACATCGCCGAGGTGGTCGACTGGCTCAACGTCTCCGGCGTCATCGTCGCGATCGCCGACTCCGATGCGCGCTTCCTCCACGCGTGCCGCAACAGCCTGCAGATGACCGGCCGCTGGCTGCGCACCATCCCGCCGCTGGCCGAACTCGTCGACCGTCGGGTGCAGATCGCCGACATCCGCGACCTCAGGGTCGAGGACCTCATCGGCCGCAGTCCCATCCACACCGATCTCACCGAGATCGCGGAGACGATCGCCGGACGGCGCGTCCTCGTCACCGGTGCGGGCGGTTCGATCGGCAGCGAACTGTGCCGGCAGCTGTCCTCGCTGGGACCCGAGTCCCTCATCCTCCTCGATCGCGATGAGTCCGCGCTCCACGGGGTCGAGCTCACCCTCTTCGGCTCTGCGCTCCTCACCTCGCCGAACACCGTGCTCGCCGACATCCGGGACCGGGAGGCCCTCGACCGGATCTTCGCCGCGACGAGACCGCAGATCGTCTTCCACGCCGCGGCCCTCAAGCACCTGCCGATGCTCCAGCGGTTCCCGCAGGAGGCGTGGAAGACCAACGTCCACGGGACGCTCAACGTCCTCGAGGCCGCAGCGGCGGCCGAGGTCGAGACCTTCGTCAACATCTCCACGGACAAGGCGGCGGCGCCGACGAGCGAGCTCGGACGCAGCAAGCGGGTGGCCGAGCAGCTGGTCAGCGGCTTCGCAGCGCGATCGGCCGGAACGTACCTGTCCGTGCGGTTCGGCAATGTGCTCGGCTCCCGCGGGTCCGTGCTCCACTCGTTCCAGGAGCAGATCCGCCGAGGCGGTCCCGTGACCGTGACCGATCCCGAGGTCCGACGGTTCTTCATGACCATCCCCGAAGCCTGCCAGCTCGTCCTCCAGGCCGCTGCGATCGGGGAGGACGGCACCATCATGGTCCTCGACATGGGCGAACCCGTGCGCATCGACGACATCGCCCGCAGCCTCGTCGCCATGTCCGACCGCTCTGCCGACATCATCTACACCGGACTGCGTGAGGGCGAGAAGCTCGACGAGGAGCTCTTCGGCGACTACGAGGGTGCGGTCGTGCGGGTCCACGAGCGGATCAGCCGCGTCGAGGCTCCCGCGCTCGACCACCGGATCCTGCCGGGGCAGTCGGCATCACGAGAGGTCATCGACCTCTTCTGCGCCCAGACCTGCACCACCGGACTCGAACGGCCGACCGAGGCGGAGCCGACGCAGTCCCCGGTGCTTGCGTCCGTGAGCGTGCGCTCTGAGAGCGAAGATGCGGGAGATGCCACTGAGAAGGGTCTGCCCGAAGCGAACGATGACACCCGAGAACTCCTCGAAGCCGTCCGCCGACGCTTCGTGGGTGAACCCAATGCCGTCTGACCCGAGTGAGGACACCATGCACATCGACGACGACCTCGCCGACACCGCCTTCCACATCGTCGGCACCGATTCGACCCACGGCTACGAGACGTGGCTGGACGCCTGGCACCGCTGTGCCGCCGGCGACGCCTTCTCCCACCCCGACTACCTGGCGACCCTCGCCGCTGAGGGGGAGACGCCGTTGGCCGCCGTCTTCGACGACCGCTCCGGCTCCCACGTCCTCTATGCCTTCCTCCTGCGCGAGGTCACCCACGATGCCTGCGGACGGCCGGTGACGAGCGAGTGCTACGACGTCGCCGCGCCGCTGCTCTACGGGGGTCCTCTGCTGAGCTTGGGCCATCGGGCGGACACCGCCGAGGTCAGTGATCGGTTCTGGCGGCGGTTCCGCCACTGGGCCCTCGACAAGGGGGTCGTCACCGAGTTCCATCGGGAGAATCCGCTCGCGGACTCCTCGCTCGGCTACCCGGGAGACCACATCGAGCAGGCTCCGCACGCGGTGAAGAGCCTCGAGGGCCGCACCATCGACGAGCTTCTCGCCGACGCCTCGAAGAGCTATCGGAGAACCCTGCGGAAGGCGGAGTCCTCCGGAATCCAGGTGGTCGTCGACGAGAGCGGAGAGCGGCTCGAGGACTTCCTCCGGCTGCACCGCGAGACCCTGGACCGCAACGGCGCCGATGAGCGGTTCTACCTCGACCGTGACTACTTCGCGATGCTCCATCGTGAGTTCGCCGGCAGCTTCGCCTACATCTACGCGCTTGAGGACGGCAGAGCGACCTCGGTCGAATTCATCCTCTTCTGCAACGACATCGCCTATGCGCTCCTCGGCGCCTCCGATGCGCAGGGCCTGCGGTCGGGAGCGAACAGCTACCTCGTCATGCAGGCGTTCCTCTACGCCCAGTCCCGTGGAGTCGCCGACTACGTGCTCACCGGCGGAGTGACGAACACCGAGGACGACAGCCTCCTGCGCTACAAGCTGTCGATGGCCAAATCCGGGCGCCGACGCTATCGCACGGCGCAGCAGGTCATCGATCCGGCGCGCTATTCGGAGCTGAGCTGCCCGCACACCACGGACAGCTTCTTCCCCGTCTATCGATCCGCGCAGCACAGCTGCACGCACCAGGGAGAGACCGAGAGCCGGACGACGGAGGTGTCGGCATGAATGCGCAGTGGAAGGTCCTCTGGGCCGAGGCGGCGACGGACCGGGAGGAATGGATCGGACTCTGGTCCGCCTCGGCGGAGCGACATCCCTTCGCCCACCCGGACGTCTGCTCACTGCTGCGCGCCGGGGGCGGACAGCTCGCCGCCGCGGTCATGACCGTCGGCGACGGATACGTCCTCTACCCCTTCTTCCTCCGCGAGATCGATGCGGAGCTCACGGCAGCGGCGGGCGGCGAACGGATGTTCGACATCATCTCGCCCTACGGCTACGGGGGACCGCTGCACTGGGGCATCAGCGACATCGACGGGGCCTCCGCGCAGTTCTGGCGCATGTTCGATCTCTGGGCGGACGAGAACTCCGTCGTCAGCGAGTTCTCACGGCTCACCCTCTTCACCGAGACGATGCTGCCCTACCAGGGCACGACGCGCAGGCGCCAGACGAACTACGTCCGCGACCTCAGCGTCCCTGCCGACGACCTCGGTCAGAAGGTCGCCCCGAAGGTCCGCAGCAACGTCCGCCGCGCCCTGCGCGAGGGCGTCACCACGGTCATCGACACCGAAGGCGAGTTCGTCGACGACTTCGTGCGGATCTACACCGAGACCATGGAGAGGCGCGACAGCGCGGACTGGTACCGCTTCGAGCGCCCGTTCTTCGAGGGGATCCACGCAGCGCTGCCGGGCCAGTTCGCCTACGTCTACGCCCAGCACGAAGGCCGCCTCGTCTCCGTCGACCTCCTGCTCTTCGGCAGGGAGGACGGATACTACTTCCTCGGCGGCACCGAGGCGGCGGCGCTCGGCGTGCGGCCCAACGACCTCGTGAAGATGGAGTCGATGAAGTGGCTCCAGGCGCAGGGTCGACGTCGGTACGTCCTCGGCGGCGGCGTCACCGCCGAGGACAGCCTCGAACGCTACAAGCGCGGCTTCGCCCTCGATGGGCAGTACGACTACTTCACGGGCGAACGCATCCTCTCACCGGGCCGCTACGAGGAGCTGCTGGAGGCCCACCGGCGCCGCCTGGCGGCGAACGGACTCGACTTCGACGAGGCGAGCGACTTCTTCCCCGCCTACCGGCGCGGTGCCGAGGCGCTGAGCCCGACGGAACCGGTTGTCAGGCAGACCGCTGAGGCGAGGTCCTGAGATGGCCTACCCTCATCTCAAACGCGCCATCGACGTCACCGGAGCGGCCTTCGGGCTCCTCGTCCTCGCTCCCGTCATCGCCGTCGTCGCCGGTCTCGTCCTCGTCGCCCACGGCGCGCCGGTGATCTTCACCCAGGAGCGGGTCACCGAGGGCAACCGGATCTTCCGCCTGAAGAAGTTCCGCAGCATGCGGCCGCTCGACCCGGGACGCGGATGGACGGACGACTCGGCTCGACTCACGGCTCTCGGTCGCTTCATCCGGGCGACGAGCCTCGACGAGCTGCCGAGCCTGTGGAACATCCTCGTCGGGGACATGAGCCTCATCGGACCCCGACCCCTGACGACCGAGTACCTCCCCCTCTACACGCCCGAACAGTCCCGACGGCACGCCGTCCGCGGCGGACTGAGCGGACTCGCCCAGGTCAGCGGCCGCAACGCACTGTCCTGGGACGAGCGGTTCGACCTCGACGTCGAGTACGTCGAGACGATGAGCCTGCGCACCGATCTGCGGATCCTCGTGCGCACCGTGCTCACGGTCTTCCGCCGCGACGGTGTCAGCCATCCCGGGAGTGCGACGATGATCAGCTTCGGAGGCAGCATGCGCTCGGACCTCATCGAGTTCGAGCAGATCGCCCGCACCCGGGAGCTCACCCAGTGGATGGCGCGGACCCGAAGCGGCGAACGCGTCGGCCTGTGCGAGATGGTCGGCACCGGCGACGCGGCTCGGATCATCCGCTTCCTCCCCGATCCGACTCATTCCGCGCTCGAGGACGATGAGCACGAGTCGCTGTGCCGCGAAGTGCTGCGTCTGCTGCTCAACCGGGTCCGGGCGACCGACGCCGACTATGCCTTCTGCCCCGCTTCGACGGCCGCCGGCGCGCCCCACCTCTACCTCGCCTCCGGCTTCCGGCCCATCACCGACCCGCGCGGGACCGTGCCGCTTCCGCACCCCGCGTCGCCCGCACGCGCGGGCGAGGAATACCTCTGCTGCGCACTGCGGACCGAAACCCACCCGACCACCGAACTGAGGATGGCGTCATGACGATCTCCGATGCCGAATCGACCACCGAGACCCGGACACCCGAGATCGGGCGGATCCCGCTGTCCACCCCCGACGTGGGAGCACTCGAGGAGGAGTACCTGCTCAGCGCCTTCCGCAGCGGGTGGATCGCTCCCACAGGGCCCGATCTCACGGCCTTCGAAGCGGAGCTCGCCGCCACCGTCGGCGTCCGGCACGCGGTGGGACTGTCGTCGGGAACCGCGGCCCTCCACCTCGGACTCCTCGGTCTCGGGGTCCGACCGGGCGACCGGGTGCTGACCTCGACGATGACGTTCGCCGCGACGGCGAACGCGATCACCTACTGCGGGGCGGAACCGGAGTTCATCGACTGCCGATCCGACGGGAACATGGACCCGGCGCTGCTCCACGACGCCCTCCGCACAGCCGCCGGCCGGGGACGCCTGCCCGCCGCCGTCGTCCCCGTCGACCTGCTCGGACGGCCCGCCGACTACGACCGGATCCTGCCGATCGCCGCGGAGTTCGGCGTCCCCGTCCTCGTCGACGCCGCCGAATCGCTGGGCTCGCTCCACTCCGGTCGGGCGACGGCGAGCATGGGACAGGCGGCAGCGGTGTCCTTCAACGGCAACAAGATCATGACGACCTCAGGTGGAGGAGCGCTGCTCACCGACGACGGCGACCTCGCCGCGTACGCGTCCTACCTCTCCGCCCAGGCGCGGCAGCCGGTGGCCCACTACGAGCACACCGAGGTCGGGTTCAACTACCGTCTGAGCAACCTCCTCGCCGCCATCGGCAGGGCCCAGCTCACCCGTCTCGAATCGATGATCGTCCGCAGGCAGGCGAACCGGGCCGCCTACCTCGAGCTCTTCGCAGGGACCGAGGGCATCGCGCTCTTCGGTGCGGACAATCCGCACCCGGACAACGCGTGGCTGACCGCCGTGCTCATCGACGACGAGGTCACCGGCTTCAGCGCCGAGGAGCTGGGCAAGCGGCTGGCCGACCATGACATCGAGACCCGCCCGCTGTGGAAGCCGATGCACCTCCAGCCGGTGTTCACAGGCTGCGTCATGCACGGCGGAGAGACCGCGGAGGCCCTCTACGCGACCGGCCTCACCCTGCCCAGCGGCTCCGCGCTGAGCCCGAGCCAACTCGATCGGGTCCTCTCCGTCATCGCCGAGGTCCTCTGCGGAGGGCCGCACCGGTGATGCGGCAGCCCGTACCCTCAGGACCGGTCGGCGGTGCCGACCGGGTCCGCGTGCCTAGCCTGGAACGAAGGCAGTCACCACGCCCCACCCGCGCTGCGATCCCGATCCGCAGTCGCCGACCCGAGTGGAACGAGACATGAGACTCAAGGAATTCCTTCGCATCATGAGGCGCAACGTCGCCCTCATCATCATCGTGACCCTCCTCGGAGGAGCAGCCGGCCTCGCCTACGCCCTGCTCAGACCGACGACCTACACCTCGCAGACCGAGATGTTCGCGTCGGTCTCGACGTCCGGCGACCCGTATCAGATGCAGATGGCGTCGAACTTCATCCTCGAGCGGATCCAGACCTATGTCGACATGGCGGGGTCCCGCCCCGTCCTCGAACCGGTCATCGACCGACTCGACCTCGGCGTCACCCCCGAGGAGCTCGACTCCCAGGTGACGGCGTTCAGCGACCCGCGCACGGTGCTCATCACCGTCGAGGCGACAGCGGCCACGCCGCAGGACGCCGCCGAACTCTCCGATGCCGTGGCCGAGAGCCTCGTCACGGTCATCGACGACGTCGAGAACCAGGGCGATGACGGGACGGGTCAGATCCAGCTGCGGGTCTCCAACCCTGCGGTGCCGGCAGCGCAGGCGGACGGCCTGCCGCTGTGGATGTGCGTCGGACTCGGACTGCCCGTCGGTCTCGCCGTCGGGCTCGGCATCGCGCTGCTGCGGACGAACCTCGACGGCCGCCTGCGGGCCAAGGAGGACCTCGAACCGATCACCTCGGCGCCGGTGCTCGCCGCGATCCCCGCCGACGCACGGATCGCCGAGGAGCCCCTCATCAGCGACATGGGCCTCGACAACGCTCGCGGGGAGGCGTTCCGGCGGCTGCGGACCAACCTCGGATTCGCCCAGGTCGACGACACGAACCCGGCGGTGCTCATCACCTCGGCCAAGGCCCAGGAGGGCAAGTCGTCGACGAGCATCAACCTCGCCATCTCCCTCGCCCAGGCGGGCAGTCGGGTCGCCCTCGTCGACGTCGACCTCCGGCAGCCCACGGTGGCCGACAAGCTCGGACTCGAGAACTCCGCGGGCCTGACCACCGCCCTGCTCGGGTCCGCCGACGTCTCCGAACTCCTCCAGCCCTGGGGCCAGGACGAGCTCTACGTCCTCACCGCCGGCATGATGCCGCCGAATCCCGCAGAGCTCCTCGACTCGCGTGCGATGGGCACGCTCATCACCCGCCTGAGCGGCGAGTTCGACTTCGTCATCCTCGACGGCCCGCCGCTCCTTCCCGTGGCCGACTCCCTCACACTCTCCAAGTACGTCGGCAGGGTCCTCCTCGTCGCCAGCGTCGGAGAGGTCAGGATCAGCGAACTGCAGGAGGCCCTGCGCAGTCTCGATGTGCTCGACGTTCCGGTCAACCTCGTCCTCAACCGGGTGCCGAGGTCGTCGGCGGAGACGAGCGGCTACTACCAGGTCTACTCGAGCAGGTCCCAGGATGTGCCGCCGCGGCACCGCCGCGGCTCCGGCTCACCTCTGCCCGACGACGACGGAGGCTCCGACCTCACCGTCGACGGTTCGGAGGCGACCGCCGATCGTCTCCGGCCCCGGCGGGGTTCGGGACCCACGGTCCCGACCGTGTGGCCGCTTCCCGAGGACGCGACCGAACCCGCACGATTCGGCCACTCCGACGCCCTGACGAGGCGCGAGAGCCTCGCGCAGGGAAGAAGGCTGTCGTGAGGATCGGCCTGCTCGCCAGCGTCGGACACATGGTCGATTCGTTCTTCCCCGAGATCATCGAGACGTGGACGGCCGCAGGGCATTCGGTGTCCGTCGCCGCGGGGACGCCGACCGCGGACGGGGACAGCGTCGTCATCTCCGGTCTCGGCAGGCGCCCCGGCCCGGGCGCCGTGACCGCGTGGGCAGGACTGCGCAGATGGGTTCGCAGCGAACGCCTCGACGTCGTCGTGACCAACTCGGCGACCGCCTCGGCGCTGGTGCGCACCGCCCGACTCGAGGTCCCCGTCGTCTACTTCTGCCACGGTCTGCACTGGAACACCGGCACCGAACTCGGCGACCGGGTGTGGCAGCAGGTCGAGCGGGCCCTGCTGCGCCGCACCGCCGGGGTCATCGCCATCAACTCCGACGACCATGCCTGGTTCGGGCAGCGGTTCGACCCCCAGCGGCTGCTGCGCCTGCGCTCGGGCGTCGGCCTCGACCTCGAGAGGTACCGCTCCGGTGAGCCGCTGCCGCAGTCCGCGGACGACCGACTCGAACTCGTGTGGATCGGGGAGTTCAGTGCCCGGAAGCGTCCGCACCTCGCCCTCGACGTCGTGCTCGGGTTGGAGTCCCGGGGGGTCGACGTGCATCTGCGGATGATCGGAGACGGCGACCTGCGGTCGGCGACCCGTGAACGCATCCGGCGGCTCGGACTCAGCGGACGCGTCACCGCGGACGGGCCCGATACCGTGGTCGATGCGCTCACCCACAGCCATGGCCTCCTCCACACCTCCGCGTGGGAGGGTCTGCCGCGGGTCATGCTCGAAGCCGTCGCCGTGGGGCGGCGCGCGTACGCCTTCGACGTCAAAGGCGTCCGGGACGTCCCCGAGGCGGTGCTCGCCGCCGACGGCGACGCCGGTGCGCTCGCCGCCGCCGTCCACGCCGACTGGGCCTCGGGCCGGATGACGGCCCCGCTCGACTTCGATCGGGCCGACCTCGACTACCGTCTCACCGGCGACGCCGTGCGCTCCTTCCTCGAAGGGCTCACCGACCGGCGCACCGCAGGTCAGGGTGTGCGATGACGGGCAGGGAGGCCATGGTCTCGGTCATCGTCCCCGTCTACAACGGGGCGTCGAATCTGCGGTCGACGGTCGCATCGGTGCTCGCCCAGCGCTACTGCAGCTTCGAGCTCATCCTCGTCGACGACGGTTCGACCGACTCCTCGGGAGCGCTCATCGACGACCTCGCCGAGGCGGATGCCCGGATCCGCGCCCTGCACCAGCCCAACCAGGGGGTCTCCGCAGCCCGCAACCGCGGAATCGAGGAGGCGACAGGCGACTGGGTCGTCTTCCTCGACGCCGACGATCAGCTCGTCGACCCGCTGCTCTTCGACGCCGTCGTCCGCGCCGGTGCCGACGACGCCGACATCGTCTGCTTCGCCTCGAGTGACGACCCGGCGCTCGGCGCGGCAGCGGGGACGCGGACCACTGACCTCCGACTCCGGGCGAGTCTGTCCGAGAGCAGCGACGTGCGCCTCGACGAGCACACCGTGGCGCAGATGATCGCCGATGAGTCGGCGAACGCCGTCTGGGACAAGGCCTACCGCCGCACGGTCATCGAGGCGGGAGCCGTGCGTTTCGTCGACGGCATCAGGATGGGCGAGGACCTCCTCTTCAACCTCGCGTGCATCGACCGCGCCGAGGTGGTGCGCACGGTGCCGATCCTCGGCCACTGGTACCGCCGGAACAGCGCCGGTTCGGCCACGGCGCGGTATCTGCCGGACAAGTTCGCCGATCTCACCGAGGTCGGTCGTCGCCTCGAGGAGTGGGCGCAGAGCACGGCCTCCCCCGACATCATCGCGGCGGTCGAATTCATCAGGGCCAAGAACGTCTTCTCGTGCATGCGCGACCTCCATCGCCCCGACTGCGAGATCCCCCGTGACCAGAGACTGGCGGTCGCGAAGAGGTATCGGGTGCAGGTGCCCTCGGTCAGGGTGCGCGGCCTGGGCGCGGGCAGGCGTCTGCTCAGCTCCGCCTACAACCTCCTCGGCTACCGGACGATGTACCGCGTCACCGGGCTCGTGGGCGGCCTGCGATGACGGGCAGCTGGGAGATCGACGTCGCACCGTTCCGCATCCTTGCCGTGTGCACGGGCAACATCTGCCGATCGCCGTTGGTCGAGCAGCTCCTCCAGCGCGGCCTCGACCAGATCGCGCCGATGCAGTTCGCGGTCTCGAGCGCCGGTACGAACGCGATGGCCGATGACACCGTGCCCCCGGAGATCGCACGGATCGCCGACCGGCACGGGTTCACCCTTGAGGGTTTCCGGGCCGAACGACTCGACCCGCGGCACATCCGCGACGCCGACCTCGTCCTCACGATGGAGCGGGCGCAGCGGTCGATGGTCGTCCAGATGGCCCCCGGTGCGCTCAAGCGCACGTTCACCCTCAGAGAGTTCGCCCGCATCCTTCCCCTCGTGCCGCCCGAGGACAGCTCCTCGCCGATCGAGCGATGGCAGTCCGTCGCCGCCCTCGCCCAGCGCTACCGGCGGCGGGCTCCCGGGGACGGAGGAGACGACGACGTCGTCGATCCCATCGGCCGGTCCGAGGCCGTCCACCAGACCATGCTCGACGAGATGCTGCCGGCGATCACCACTCTCATCGAGTGGGAACGCCGCCTCGGCCGGATCGGGGCGTGAGCGATGTTCCTCGTCTCGTGGTTCGGGCTCGTGACCCTGTGGATCGTCGGCTTCTGTCTCGTCGGGGAGGGCTCGAAGTTCCGGCATTGGAGCAATGCCGTGTTTCCGGTGGCCTCGCTGGCGACGATCATCGTTCTCGCTGCGGCCCCGGCGAACTACGACGTCGTCGACAAGACCCGCTATGCCGCCGAGTTCGAGACGATGAGCTTCGCCGAACCCGGAGAGGTCTTCGACACCACGGTGACCGACGGGAGGGAGCCAGCGTTTCTGCTCGTGAACTGGCTCATCGGCTCCTTCACCCATGACGCGGACGTGTACTTCCTCATCGTCGCCGCCTTCTGTGCGATCATGCTCACGATCGCCCTGTGGATGATCCTCGGGTCCGGGTGGCAGACGGCCGTCGTCCTCTACGTGACCGTGTGCTTCGGATTCTTCCTCGACTATTCGAGCTTCCTCGTCCGTCAGGGCCTGTCGATCTCGTTCCTCTTCCTCGGTCTGGCGCTCGTCCTCCGCAATGCCAGGGTCGTCTGGATCCTCGTCGTCCTCGGACTCGGTCTCCTCTTCCACTGGTCGGCCATCGCGCCTGCGATCGTCATCCTCGTGGTCAGGCTGGTGCGCCTGCGCACGGACATCCTCCTCGGGGCGTGGGTGATCTTCAGCATCGCCTACTTCACGGGCCTCAACGCCCGCCTGGCCGGTCCTCTGGGCTCGGGCATCGAACAGATCGAGGTCTACTCCGACTCCGAGCTCGCGCGGTCGTATTCCGGCGGCACGAACCGGCCCATCTTCTGGCTCCTGAGCGCAGGGCCGCTGTTCGTTGCCTACGCCGCCGTGAAGAGGCGCCTGGCCCATCTTCCGGAGTGGTATCCGAAGCTGCTCAACGCCTTCATCCTCCTCAACTGCTACTTCCTCGCGCTGGGTTTCGTCTACTTCAGCGACCGGCTGGCG
The DNA here is from genome assembly GCF_012027885.1 of Brevibacterium sp. LS14. Lineage (NCBI taxonomy): Bacteria > Bacillati > Actinomycetota > Actinomycetes > Micrococcales > Brevibacteriaceae > Brevibacterium > Brevibacterium sp. LS14. Next base: position 17,874 of record NZ_SJXG01000053.1, on the reverse strand, counting down.
GCGTTCTCGTGGTCGCTCATCCCCGTCCTCGTATCGGTGCCCGTCCTCAGGTACACGGGGCGGTTCCACACGGTGCTCAGCCTCGCACTCCTCGTCGCCTTCGGAGCCTGGGCACTCTACTTCGGATCGTTCGGGACCCTGCTCAACCGCTGATCGCCTCCGCGACCTCTCACCCGTCGGCGCGTGTGTAGGTGCGCAGCGCGCGCTCGCGGTACTCGGCCGGCGTCCGACTCCACACCGCTGCGCGGCCTTGTTCGGGACCGTGGTCGGCGACGGCGAGGGTCGGCGAGAGCTCGGCGAAGCCCGAGACGAGGAAGCCGTCGCTGAGCCCGATGTCGCGGGCGAACGCACCGCACTTCTCGTGGTGGTCGACGATCGCGAAGGGGACTCCGAGGAGGTACGCGGCGATCGCTCCGTGCAGGCGCTGAGTCCAGACCAGGGCGGATGACCTGAGCACGGCGATGACCCCTTCGATCCCGATGTCGCCGTAGTCGAGGACGCGGACCTGCGCTCCCTTGGCGCGCAGGCGCGCGGCGACGGCATTCGCGGCGTCGAGATCGCCGAGGCGGGGGTGGGAGTTGAGCGCGAGCACGGTGATCTCGCCGTCGTGCGCGCCGAGCGCTGTGGCCACGTCCTCAGCGAGGTCGGCAGCCGGCACGTTCGCGGCTCTGGAGGGACAGATCGTGATGCGCCCCTCCTGGGTTCGACCGGTCCGTCCCCGTCCGGGAGCGAACCGGCGGTTGAGGGCTGCGAGGTCGCCGCCGAACTCCGCGCGGCCGTCGAGTCGCTGCAGCGATTCCTCGTCGCGAACGACGACCCTGTCGAATCCGCGCAGGGCGCGAACCACGTCTCGGCCGTCGACGGGCGAGGAGAACGGACCGACCGACACCCCCAGCGCCTCGAAGGAATGGCGGGGGAAGAAGCGGGAGCGCAGTGCTGCGGTGCCCGAGAGGTCGGAGAAGACGGATCCTCCGCAGTAGGCGAAGGCATCGGACCACACAGCCCCGTGCACGGCGGTGCGCAGTCGGCGGACGCGGGAGGCCGGCGAGGGCTCCGACAGGTTCGCCCGCCGGCCCTCGAACACTCGCACTCTGCTGTCGGGCCACATCAGTGAGGCCCGATCCACGCAGGTCTCCCGGAAGAGGTCATCGCCGAAGTTCCCCCACCCGAAGTAGCCGAGGAGCTGAACCCTGGCCGGCGCATCGACGCGTGTCATGACATCCCCGCTCTCTGTCTGAGCGTCGGTGCCTGAGCGAACGGCTCGGGGCGCGAGAGGGCGTCGGCGCCGACGTACCTGGCGGTCGCACCGACGAGTACTGCCAGGCTTCCGGCTTCGACGGGACCGAGCCCGAGGGCCCCTCCGGCGGCACCAGCCGCCGCGACGACGACGATCGACCCCGCCCCGACGATCGTCATCACCCAGTACCGGTTGAGCACGAGGTGGAGCGAGGAGAGGAGATAGGTCGGCAGTACGATCACTGCGGCGAGTGAGAGGAAGAGCACCGAGAGGCGGCTGATGTCGAAGGTGGGCCCGTAGACGAGGGCGAGGAGCTGCGGCCCGATGACGACGGCGAGGCCGACCAGGGGTGCGAGGACGGCCATCGACACGACGCTGTTCCGGCGGATCGACTGACGGAGCAGGGCAGGGCCCGATGCCTCGAACCGACGGCGGAAGTCCGCGAGGAGGGTGATCTGCACCGAGGCGCCGAGGAGGTTGGCGAAGGTGACGAGGTACGCCGCGCTCGAGTAGACGCCGATGTCCGCGGTGGTGCCGAGCCAGCCGACGATGGCGATCGGCAGATACGTGAGGATCGATTGGATTCCCTGGGACAGCGCCAGCGGCGATCCGTGTCGGAGCATGCAGCGGAACTCGTCGCTCAACGGCGTCCCTCCGGTGTCGTCGACGGCAGCGGTCAGCCGGCGCCCGAGCAGGACCGTCGCCGCCGCACCGGCAAGGGCGACTACAGCCGCCGCGGCGACGGCGACTTCGACCGAACTCCCCAGAGCCATGATCACCGTCGTCACGGCGGCGGTGGCGAGAGCATCGACGATGAGGAGGACACCGAAGGTCCGGAGGCGTTCGGCGCGCTGGAGTCGAGCGAAATACAGGTCGGCGATCGAGTTCGCGATCTTGATGACGAGAACCGCCGTGCCGATCACCCACGCGGTCTCGGGTACGACTGCGAAGAGGACGACTGCGGCGAGACCGCTCGCGATGACCATCCCCGCGGTGCGCACTGCGAGGTAGACCGGCCATCGCACGCTCGTCTGCAGGGTGATGTAGAGATTCCGCAGACCCAGTTGGGCGATGACGAACAGAGGAGTCATGAAGGCGACGAGCGACGAGTACACGCCGACGGCCTGGGGGCCCGCGTGCCTGGCGAAGAGCCAGATGAGGTACCACTGCGCCGTGGCGACCATGATGTTGCCCACGGTCACGAGGAGCATGGATCCGCGCCTACCGGCCATGTCCCTCCCCTCCGAAGTCGCTCGTCGCCGGGCACGGCGATGACCCGGTTGCGGAAACCCGCACCCTGCCTGCGGATACGCTCGTCGGATCGGCTGTCATCCGGCCGACCTCCGACCGCCCGCGGCGGCACCTGTGCGGATCGGAGTCGGAATCGACCACGTCCATGGGCGCGCCTGGAGGCGGGCGCGCAGAGGCAGCAGCCGGGCGAAGGCGGCGTAGACGAGCGGCTGCAGCGGACGGTCCCAGACACCGAGGCATTCGTGGGCGTCGGCGCCCATCCCGGCTTTGAAGCGGATGAGACCGGTGGCGTGATCGTCCTCGTCAAGGGTGTCCTCGACCCCGCCGAGGTCGAGGATCTCAGCCCCGTCGGCGATGGCGCGGCGGATGATCGTCCAGTAGGCGGCGTTCGACGCACGCGTCTCCGGCTTCGCCGCGCTCGTCGCCGCGAGCACGCCCTGCACCCGCCGCCCGATGCGCGCCGTGGCGTTCGCGGCGATCGCGGTGCCCTCGTGGCGGGCGATGTCGAGGGCGAAGCCGCCGGGGAAGTCCCGGCTCATCGCCTCCCAGATCGCATCGATGTGGCTGCGCGGCTGCGGGGCGAACCCGTTCCGCTCGGCCGTTTCGACGAAGAGACGGTGGACGTCGCCGAGGTCGTCGCGCCCTCCCGGGGTCACCTCGACCCCCTCCCGCGCCGACCGGCGGATGTTCTTCCGCCAGGCCTTCGTCATCCTTGCCTGCACGGCCTCCTCGGTGAGCCCGTCGAGGCGGAGGTGGAAGTTCAGGTGCGGCTGGCTGGCGTCCGCCTCGGCGTCGTCGATGACCTCACGCCATCCGGCCTCCCGCAGCGCGGCCGCGAGATCGAGCGCGCTCCGGGAGACGTCGTCGGGCGGCAGCTGGGAGAACCGGGTGATCCCCGGGTCGGCGGCGCCGGCCCGCACGGTCTCGGCGTCCCACCGCCGCAGGGTCAGGGCGGGGGAGATGCGCAGGCCGAAGACGCGCCGGGTGCGCAGATGGGCCTCGAGAGCGGTGAGGAGGTCGAGAGCCTCCGGTGCAGACCAGTCGATGAGCGGTCCCTGCGGGATGTAGGCGAAGCGCAGATCGACCCCGGGCAGGCGACGGTACCGGATGACGGCGGCGGCGACCGGCTGGTTCCCGGAGTCGAACCAGCCGACGAGTTCGTGGTCCCAGTCGGCGCTGCGGACCCGGCTCCATTCCGAGGTCTGCTGGTAGCTGGCGCCGTCGGTGCGATCGAGGAATCCGCGGAACTCGTCAGGGCGGATCGTGCGAACGGTGTGCATGGTCTTCAGCGTACGGCCGGCTGAGAGGCCGCTTCTACGCCCGGGCACCCGCCTTTCGCCGACCCGCACAACCCTGACGGCTTCCCGCAGGCTGTCGCGGAAGCGCCGTCCGCGCACGTGTGCCTGCCCGAGAATGATTCCACTGCTCCGGGTCGGTAAGCGATCGGTCCGGAGCCGCGACGGGGACGCATGCCCTCGTCCGTGCTGTGGATCGGAGAGAGGGACCGTGATGTACGTCGATGTGCGCGACACTGGTTCGCCCCGCCGAGGTGGAGGTCTGGAGAAGATGGTCTCGATTGCCGACTCCGGTCAGGACGAAGGGTCCGACCGGACGACTGCGGACTTCGCCGACGCCCTCGGCGTCGCCGACCAGGAGTTCGCCGCCGAGCTCCTCTCCGCCAGCGGCGGCGACCTCGTCCTCGGGCGCACCGCCGTCGAAGCGGCTGCCGGTGCGGACTTCGCCGTCGACCTCAGCTCCCGCAGCTTCGCCGACTACGTCGCCTCGCTCGCTCCCGCCCCGGCGCTCGAGCTGAGCACGGCCGATGTCTGGGTTGCGAGAGTGCTCGCGCACCTGAGCTCGTTCACGGAGCAGACCGCGCTGCTCGCGCTCACCTCCGTCCCCGCCGGCGTCGAGACGGAGCTCTGGGACGCCGAGGGGGTGCTCATGCGCCTGCGCATGGCCGGGGTCATCGTCGCCGACGGGGAGTCAGGCGGCAGACGGTACCTCCGCGTGCCGTCGCTGCTCGCCGCCGCCTACCGCCGCGACGTCGCTCCCACGGCGGAGGAAGGCCTCATCAGCCGGCTCGTCGCCGTGCTCAACGACCATCTCGAAGGCGCCGAGGCGGTCGAACCGGCCATCCTCTCCGACGTCCTCACCCTCGCCCGCCGGGCCGGACTCTGGCACGACCTCGTCCGCCTCTCGGAGTCGATCGGTCTGCCGATGTTCCTCCTCACCCCCGCCTCGGCGTGCATGGCCTTCGCCGGACTGCCCGCCGAGGCGCTGCGTGCGGAACCCGAGCTCGGACTCCTCTCACGGCTGGCCGAGGACGTCCTCGGCCGCCTCGGCGGGGGAGTCGGCGAAGGGACGATCAGGGAGGAGGAGCTGCGCGAGGCCGTCGCCGCAGAGACTCGGCAGGGGCGGATGCGGGAGCTCTTCGTCTCCTCCGGGACGGCGGGAGGTGTGCGCCCCGACGGTGAGGCGGAGAGCAGGGAGGCACGGGCGGACGGCCACGCGGCGCCAGAGAGTGAAGCGGCGGGGCCGCTCGAGACGATCCGGGCCATAGCCGAGCTCGCGGCGGCCGGGCGGCATGCCGAGGCCGTCGAGCTCGGGCTCTCCACCAGGGTGCGCCCGGGCGCCAGGCGTGCCCAGCTGACCATCCGCCTGCTCACGGCGATCAGCGCCGTCCACGACAGTCGGCTCTCGAAGGCGCTGTCGATCCTCCACGACGTCGAGGGCCAGGCGAGCGTCCGCCACGTCGACGGGGACTTCCTCCTCCCCGCGGCCCTCGCATGGTCGGCGCTCGCCGCGGCCACGGGCGCCGACCACGAACGCGCCGACCGTCTTCTCGCCCGCCTCGCGGGACAGCCTCCGACACTCGTCGACGACATGGTCCATCCGGCGTGGAGCGCGGCCGCGGCGGTGCGCGCCCTCGACCGCCTCGACCTCGAGGGGGCGCGGAGGAGCATCGACGACCTCGCCGCCGCCCCGCAGGGCTGGGGGCTGCAGGCCATCGTCCCCGTGTTCGGGCGGATCCTCGCCGTGCTCTCGGCGACGACGGAGTCGGCGCTGCTCTTCGCCAACGACGAGGTCGAGACCCACGGTGAGTTCCCGATCCCCTCGGAGACGGAGAAGGACCTGCTCTGCGCGAGCCGCAGCCTCATCTTCATCGCCCTCGGCCAGTTGCGATGGGCGGAGGTCGAACTCGACCAGATGTCGGCCGACTCCGCGATCCGCGTCGTCCAGAGCGTGCGGGTCGAACTCGTCGCCGGCCGCGTCGAGAGCGCGATCGCGCTCGCCGACACGTGGTTCTACCATCGGATGCTCACGCCGTCGGGCCGTGCCGACCTCGCTGCGCTCAAGGCGGCTGCCCTGAGCCGACTGGGACGCGACGCCGAGGCGGTGGCCGAGCTGCGCACGGCGATCGGGCTCTCGGCCTGGGTGAGCTCCCTGCTGCCCCTGGCCCTGCTCCCGTGGCACGACCGGATCCGGCTCCTCGACCTCAGCGCCGACGACCCTGCGTGGGACGGGGCGCTCGAGACGTTCTCCGGCGACTTCGCGACCCGCGACGCCCTCTTCGCACGGCTGCGGGAGGTCGGGACGATCACCGTGAGCGAGACGTCGATGCCGCAGCTGAGCGACCCGGAGACGCGGCTGCTCACCCTGCTCGCGTCCGGGCTGACGATCGCGGAGATCTCGACCGAGCTCCATCAGGTGCCCGGAACGGTGAAGAATCGGCTCTCGGCTCTCTACCGCAAGTTCGGGGTCTCGAGTCGCGCCGAGGTCGTCGCTCGCGCGAGCTCGCTGGGATTCGTCACCCCGAGCTGAGCCGCGGCAGTCCGCCTGTTCGCAGCGGCTGCGGTCCGCCCGGCGGGAGCCGAGGTCACCCCGCAGGAACGGAGACGGCCGCGGCGCGGGAGTGACTCCCGTGCCGCGGCAGGTCGTGCGCTGACGTGGCCTCTGCTCGGCGCAGTCCTACGCCGTGATGAGGTTGCGGCGGCGGAAGCCCGCCGCCCCGATCACTGTGAGGATGACGGCGGCCCCGGTGAGCCAGGCCATCGCGAGCGGTTCGAGATCGACCGAGGGGTACTGGCCGATGTGGACGAACAGCGAGAGGTCGAGGATCGCCTCGTCGAGGTCGAGCATCCCGCCGAAGAGCGCGAGCACGGCACCGAGGGCGAAGACGACCCACACGAGGCCCTGCAGCCGCGGCGCGAGACCGTAGAGGGCGTAGACGATCCCGAGCAGCACCCACACGGCCGGGGTCTGTGCGACGTGGCCGACGAACGACGGCCAGAGGAGGTCCCAGTCGCCGGTCGAGGCCGCGGCCCCGACACCCTCACCGAGGCCGGCGAGGCCCATGAGCAGCAGCGAGCCGAGGAAGGTCACCGCCGCCCACGCGAGCATCCAACCGGGACGGCTGACGCCGGTCGCGAGCACGGGCTCGGTGCGATAGGCCTGCTCCTCGCTCCGCAGCCCGGAGGCGGAGAGGATCGCGAAGACGGCGACGATGATCGTGAAGTAGAGCGCCATGTACCCGAGGTAGCCGTCGACGATGCCGTCGGCCCCGCCCATGATCGCGAGGATCTCCGGCGGCATGCCCTCGGCGCCCTCGGCCATCGGCGAGGTGAACGAGCCGAAGACGACGCCCATGGCGAGGATGCCGACCGACCACCAGATGAGGCTCGAGCGCTGCAGGCGCAGGGCGAGGGCGAACGGCGAGCTCAGCGCCTTCGAGGCCTCCGGCCGCCCGAGGCGATCGGGAAGGATGCCCGCGGCGAGGTCGCGCCGCGACTGGAGGGTGAGCGCGAGGGCGACGAGGAGGACGAAGAATCCTGCGCTCAGCCACAGCGGCCACCACCGGTCGAGGGTGAATGGCGCGGTCTGCTGCGCCCAGCCGAGCGGGGACAGCCACGACAGCCAGTCGAGGTCCCCGTCCTGGACGGCGGACATGTCGCCGAGGCCGCGGACGATGAAGAACGCGGCGAGGACGGCCCCGGCGATACCCGAACAGGCCCGGGCGAACGCGGAGAGCTGCGCGGTCACGGCCGCGACCCCGGCGAAGACGACGCCGACGGAGCCGACGCTGACGCCGAAGAGCAGCGCCGAGGAGAACGGGCGCGGCTCGGCCTGCGAGAAGTAGAACGCCGCGGCCATGCCGAGGCTCGTCAGAGCGCTCATGAGCACCGCGAGGACGAGGGCGGCGATGAGCTGCGTGTGCCGGCCGGTGACGTTGGCGCGGATGAGCTCGGCACGCCCCGTCTGCTCTTCGCTGCGGGTGTGGCGGGAGATCGTGAGGATCCCCATGAGGGCCGCGCCGAGCATGAGGAAGACGCCGTACATGCCGACGACGAACCGCGGCACCGTGATGTCGTCGAAGCCGTAGCCGGGGCCGGTGATGATGCCCATGACGGGGTTCTGCGCGAAGACCATCATCGACTCGAGGGAGGAGCCCTCGAGGACGACGGCGATGGCGTTGGCGAAGTACGCGGTCATCACGGTGAGACCGAGCACCCACAGGGGAAGCCGGAGGCGGTCACGACGGAGCATGAAGCGCAGCATCGTGCCCAGGCCCGAGAGGTTCGACCCCGATTCGGCCCGGTGGGCCGGATGGTCGCGGTGCGCGGGCGTGCGCTTGTCCGCACGAGGGTCGTCGGCGGCGAGCAGACGAGTGGTGGTCATGACTCCTCCGTTCCGTAGTGGCGCAGCAGCAGCTGCTCGAGCGTCGGCGGGGTGGCCGTGAGCGACTCGATGTCGTGTTCGCCGAGTGCCCGCATGATGCCGGGCAGCTGCGCGGTGTCGGCGCTGAAGTGCAGCTGGCGTCCCTCGCGGACGAGGTCGTGGACGCCGGACATCCTCGTCAGCTCGGGGATGTCCTTGACGACCTGCACGGTCACCGTCGTGCGCGAGAGGTGCCGGAGATCGGCGAGCGAACCGCTCTCGACGATCCTGCCCGCCCGGATGATCGAGACCCGGTCCGCGAGCGCCTCGACCTGGGCGAGGATGTGGCTCGAGAGGAGCACGGTGCGTCCCTGCTCCTTCGCCTCCCGGATGCACTCCTGGAAGACGGCCTCCATGAGCGGGTCGAGACCCGCCGTGGGCTCGTCGAGGAGGAGGAGCTCGACGTTCGAGGCGAGCGCGGAGATGAGCGCGACCTTCTGCCGGTTGCCCTTCGAATACGTCCGCCCCTTCTTCCTGGGATCGAGGTCGAAGCGCTCGATGAGCTCGTCGCGCCGGCGCTCGTCGACCCCGCCGCGCAGCCGCGAGAAGAGGTCGATCGCCTCCCCGCCGGTCAGACCCGGCCAGAGTTCGACATCGCCGGGAACGTAGGCGAGGCGCCGGTGCAGCGACACGGCCTGCGACCACGGATCCTCGCCGAGGAGGCGGACCCGTCCGCGGTCGTGGCGGAGGATCCCGAGGAGGATCCGGATCGTCGTCGACTTCCCGGCGCCGTTGGGGCCGAGGAATCCGTGGACCTCGCCACGGTCGACGGTGAGGTCGAGGCCGTCGAGGGCGCGCACGCGTCCGTAGCTCTTGACCACGTGGTCGAGTTCGATGGCCGCCGAGGAGGTGCCCGGTGAGCGGTCGCGCGCGGTCGTCGTCGTCATCGTCATGGTGTGTCATCTCCCTTGGTCGGAGTGTCGGGGTTCTGGTCGGGAACGGAGTCGAGGACGCCGTTCTGGTAGAGGTCGAGCAGGTGCGGGGCGATGCGGGTCATCGTCTCGGCGATGTCCCCGGTGCCGAGGTTGGACTCGAGGCGCTGTGCGAGCATCGCCGGGGCGAGCGCCATGACGGCGAGGGTGGCCGCCTGGCCGTGCGGGTCGTCGCTGCGTCGGAAGCTGTAGCCGGCGAAGCCGTCGGCGAGATAGGACTCGACGAGGTCGACGTAGTGGTCGAAGTAGCGCTGACCGTGGGGGCTGGGGTCGAGGAGCGATTTGAGGAGGTATTCGACGGCGGTCGTCATCACCGGGTCGTCGAACATCATCTGCATGGCCATCACCGCGTACTGGGCGTTCTCGGCCTTCTTCTCGGTGATGAGCGCGAAGACGTGGTCGTCGCACGCGGTGCGCAGCCCCTCCTTCGATCCGAAGTGGTGGATGACGAGTCCGGGGGAGACGCCGGCGGCCGCGGCGATCGCGCGCACCGTCGTCTTCGCGAACCCGTGGGCGGCGAACTCTCTGACGGCCGCGTCGAGGATCCTCTGCGCGGTCTCGGGAGACGAATTGGGGGAGCGGCCGGGCTCCTTCTGCGGGCTGGTTGAACGCATGTTTAATATTAAACGCATGTTCAATGATGCTGTCAACAGGGTCGCGGTGAATTCTTCTCAGGCGAGTCTCCCGCGCTCCCGGCCGGGGCCTTGACGTACAACCATTCGGTTGTAGGATGAGGTCATGACAGTCTCCGCCGACGCCCTCATCGACGATCGCACCGATGCGGTCTTCCAGGCGCTGGCGGACCGGACCAGGCGCGACATCGTGCGCCGGGTCGCGGTCGAGGGGCTGTCGGTGTCCGAGCTCGCGTCGTCCTACGACATGAGCTTCGCCGCGGTCCAGAAGCACGTCGCCGTGCTCGAGCGCGCGGGACTGGTGACCAAGGAACGCGTGGGCAGGTCGCAGGTGACCCGTGCCGACGTCGGTGCGATCCGGACCGTGCGCGACCTCCTCGGCGAACTCGAGGTCCAATGGCGGGGCCGCGTCGAGCGCATCGACGCCCTCCTCGCCGAGGATGCGTGAGCCCCGGACAGGCCGACCCGACCGGGTCGGTGTCGAGGCGACCGAGACGGTCGCAGGAGTGAGGAGACGCCATGCCCGTGACAGAGACCAGCCACGACGAGGACACGAAGACCCTGACGATGGTCGCCCGCTTCGCCGCCCCGCCCGAGAGGGTCTGGGACGTCTACGCCGACCCCCGTCAGCTCGAGCGGGTGTGGGGACCGCCGACCTATCCCGCCACCGTCGTCGACCACGCGCTCGAACCCGGTGGTCGGGTCACCTACTTCATGACGAGTCCCGAGGGGGAGAGGTACTACGGGCTGTGGGAGGTCACGGCCGTCGACGCGCCCCACAGCTTCGAGTTCACGGACTGGTTCGCCGACGAGTCCTTCACGATCGACGAGAACCTGCCCGGCAGCACGAACACCTACACGTTCACCCCGGACGGCGACGGCACGAAGGCCGTCTGCACCTCGGTCTTCGACAGCGTCGAAGGCCTGCGCACGGTCCTCGAGATGGGCGTGGTCGAAGGCGCGACGGAGGCGATCGGCCAGATCGACGACCTCCTCGCCCGCGGCTGATCAGCCGGTCCCCGGCCGTTCAGCCGATTCCGACGCCCGGTCAGCGGACCACGGGCACGGGGGCCCGCCTCGGCGGGGTCAGTCCTCCCTCATCGCCGCCATCGACCTCTGCGGGGCGTCCGGCTGGGCGGGGATGATGAGGAGGAGTCCGAGCACGAGGACGACGATGATGCCGAGCGTGCCCGCGCGCTGGTAGCCGAGGATCGAGATCGAGAGGGCGAACATGGCCGGGCCGAGGAAGCTCACGGCCCGGCCGGTCGTTGCGTAGAGGCCGAAGTTCTCACCCGCGCGCTCGGGTGGGGTGATGCGGGCGAGGAACGACCGCGACGAGGACTGCACCGGTCCGACGCAGAAGCTGAGGACGAGGGCGCAGACCCAGAACACGCCGGCCTCGGCGGAGAAGAGGATGGGGACGCCGCCTGCGATGATGACGATGAGGCCTGCGATGATGACGGGTTTGGGACCGAACCGGTCGTCGAGGAACCCGGCGATCATCGCACCGGCCCCGGCAGCGACGTTGGCGGCGACCCCGAGGACGATGATCTCGGAGGCGGAGAAGCCGTAGCTGCCGGCCGCGAGCACCCCGGCGAAGGCGAAGATCGCGGCGAGCCCGTCGCGGAAGACCGCGGAGGCGATGAAGAACCGCAGCGTCTGATGCTCGGTCCGCCACATCCGCACGAGGCGGCGGACGAGGGAGGCGTAGTCGGCGATGAACGCCCGGACAGGGTGCCCCGCCGAGGTGCCCGTGACCTTCGCCCCGGGTGCTGTGATGAGGACGGGGATCGCGAAGATCGCGAACCAGGCCGCGGAGAGGGCGGCGACGACGCGGTAGCGCAGCCCGCCCTCGTCGGTGGCGCCGAAGAGTCCGACCTCGGGTTGGATGACGAGGACGAGGAGGAGGACGAGGAGGACGAGTCCGCCCGCGTACCCCATGCCCCAGCCGAATCCGGAGACCTTCCCGACGTTCTCCGGGGTGCTGATGCGGACCATGATGCCGTTGTAGGCCACCTCGGCGAACTCGAAGAAGACGCTGCCCACGGCGATGAGGAGGAGACCCAGCCACAGGTAGGCGGGGGAGTCGCGGACGAAGAAGAGGCCGAACATCGTCGCGACGACGATCGCGGTGTGGACGCCGAGCCAGAGTTTGTGGCGCCCCCCGGCATCGGCGCGGGTGCCGACGGCGGGGGCGACGAGGGCGATGACGAGGCCTGCGGCGGCCATCGACCACCCGAGCGCAGTCGATCCGGCCTCCTCGCTCGAGGCCACGGCCTTCGTCAGATAGGGGGTGAAGACGAATGTGATGATCACGGCATTGAACGACGCCGAACCCCAATCCCACAGGGCCCAGCTGAAGACGCTTCGGCGTGAGCTGGACGGGGATCTCGGGTGTGCGCGCATGTCGTCACTGTACTGAACCGAGCGGTCGGTTCATGTCCGCCACATGGGAATTCGGTTGATGTTTGCCCAGGATTACGGCAAGGTGGTAAGTCGTTCAGAGGCACCCGATACGAAGGACTCCATGACTGATTCCCAGGCGGACACGACAGATTCGGCGGGCACTCCGCCGGGTGACGACGAGCAGAACCACTACCTCTTCGGCGCACCCGATCCCGTCAGACTCCACCTGCCCGACAAGCTCCACATCGGCGAGGACGACTCGGACGAGGCGATCACGGAGAAGCTGCGCCGACAGGGCGTGAAGATCGGCAAGGGGATGATCGCGCCGCGCGTGTTCTGGCCCGCGCTCATCGTCATCGTCGCCGTCGCCGTGCTCTCGATCGTCTTCCCGACCGGTGCCGGTGAGACCATCCTCGGCATCCAGTCGTGGATCGTCGCCGACCTCGGCTGGTACTACATGCTCGTCGTCGGAGCCTTCGTCGCGTTCGCGATCGTCGTCGGCGTGTCCAAGTACGGCAAGATCAAGCTCGGCAAGGACGAGGACGAACCCGAGTTCGGCATCCTCTCCTGGTTCGCGATGCTCTTCGCCGCGGGCATGGGCATCGGCCTCGTCTTCTACGGCGTCGCCGAACCGCTCACCTTCGCCACCACCGGAGGCAAGCCCGGCTGGCCCGGCGGCGAGGTCGAGAACGCGCAGCTGGGCATGGCCCAGACCTTCGTCCACTGGGGACTGCACCCGTGGGCGCTCTACGCGGTGCTCGGCATGGCGCTCGCCTATGCGATCCACCGTCGCGGTCGACCGCTGTCCATCCGCTGGGCGCTCGAACCCCTGCTCGGCCGCTACGTCAAGGGCTGGGCCGGCGACCTCATCGACATCATCGCGATCTTCGGCACGGTCTTCGGCATCGCCACCTCGCTCGGCCTCGGCGTGCAGCAGATCTCCGCGGGACTCGCCCACATCGGGCTCGTCGGCGAGTACGACAACTTCTTCCTCGTCATCCTCATCGTCATCATCACCCTGCTCGCCACGTTCTCCGTGGTCTCGGGTGTGGGCGCGGGCATCAAGTGGCTCTCGAACATCAACCTCTCGCTGGCGGGCCTCCTGCTCGTCACCGTGCTCGTGCTCGGACCCACGCTCTTCCTCTTCCAGAACTTCGTCGAGTCCCTCGGCGTCTACCTCGCCAATGTGCTCGGCATGACCTTCGACATCGGCGCCTACACCGGTGAGGAGGGCGCTGCATGGAACGCCTCGTGGACCCTCTTCTACTGGGGCTGGTGGATCTCGTGGGCACCGTTCGTCGGCGTCTTCATCGCCCGCATCTCGCGTGGCCGCACGGTCCGTGAGTTCATCGCCGGTGTCCTCCTCGTGCCCTCGCTCGTCGGGTTCTTCTGGTTCTCCGTCATGGGCGGTGCCGGCATCTACCGGCAGCTCTTCGGCGCGGGCGACCTCGTCGATCCCGAGGAGGGCGTCGTCGCCGAGCGTGTCCTCTTCGACGTCCTCGGCGGACTGCCGCTCGGTTCGGTGCTCTCGGTCATCGCGATCATCCTCGTGGCGATCTTCTTCATCACGTCCTCGGACTCGGGTTCGCTCGTCGTCGACATGCTCGCCTCGGGTGGTCACCCGAATCCGCCGATCTGGTCGCGTGTGCTTTGGGCTCTGCTCGAGGGCGCGCTCGCGATCGCGCTGCTCACCGCCGGTGGGCTCACGGCCCTCCAGGCGGGCTCGCTCATCACGGCGCTGCCGTTCAGTATCGTGCTCATCCTCGTCTGCGTCTCGACGCTCAAGGCGTTCGGCAAGGAGGCGAAGCGCACGGCTGCGATCGAGCGCGCCGCCGCTTACCGGGCCGTGGGCGAGCACCTCGCCGATGACTTCGACCAGTACCTCGGCGACATCGTCGACGAGCGCATCGACTACCAGATCACGCGCAGCCGCGGTCTCATCGAACGCCAGCGCGACAAGGCCGCTCGGGAAGGACGCGACGGCGGGGCAGGCCGCGATGGTCGATCGGGCCGCGATGCCGCCGCGCGCCGGGACGGCAAGGAGGGCAAGGGCCTTCGCGACGCCGCCTGGAAGCTCAACCCCCGCAAGGATTCCGACTCCCGCAAGGACAGGTAGCCGGCTCCGGCAGCAACGACGGCCCCGTGGTTCGTCACGGGGCCGTCAGTCTGTGGCCGGACGGTGTCGGCGTCTGCGGGCGGCGGTGCGGGCGTCGGTGGTCGGACGGTGCCGGCTGGTCGCCCGGGGGCGGCACCCCGCTCTCGCTGCCGGCGACCCCGTTCCCGAGGAGGATCCCGTCCGATACTGACGCCGATTTCGAATCGGATCCTCCTCGGGAAGGCCCGGCTGGTCGGGCCGACCGCCTCGGCGGGGAAGAGCCGGGGAAGGCCAGGCACGGGATGGGCGGTCGTGTCGTGACCGCGGCGGGAGTGACCGAGTAGGCTGGAGGCACCTGACCGCGATCGCTACGACCAAGGAGCCCAGATGCCCATTGCCAGCCCTGACGTGTATGCCGAGATGATCGACCGGGCGAAGTCCCAGGGCTTCGCCTACCCGGCGATCAACTGCACGTCCTCGCAGACGATCAACGCCGCGATCCGCGGATTCGCCGAGGCGGGGTCGGACGGCATCGTCCAGCTCTCGACGGGTGGCGCCGAGTACATCTCCGGCCCGACGATCAAGGACCGGGTGCGCGGGGCGATCGCGTTCTCCGCCTTCGCCACCGAGGTGGCCAAGAGTTACGACGTCAACATCGCCCTCCACACCGACCACGCCCCCAAGGACGCCGTCGAAGCGTGGGTCAAGCCGCTCCTCGCCGCCTCGACCGAGCGCGTGAAGTCCGGTGGCGAACCCTACTTCCAGTCGCACATGTGGGACGGTTCGGCCGTGCCGCTCGATGAGAACCTCGTCCTCGCCGAGGAGCTCCTCGAGCTCGCAGCCGCCGCGCACGCGATCCTCGAGATCGAGGTCGGCGTCGTCGGCGGCGAGGAGGACGGCGTCGAGAACGAGATCAACGAGCAGCTCTACACGACCGTCGAGGACGGACTCGCGACCGTCCGTGCGCTCGGCACCGGGGAGAAGGGCCGCTACCTCACGGCGCTGACCTTCGGCAACGTCCACGGCGTCTACAAGCCCGGCAACGTCAAGCTCCGTCCCGAGCTGCTCGGCGAGATCCAGGCCGCCGTCGGCAAGGAGGTCGGCAAGGACAAGCCCTTCGACCTCGTCTTCCACGGCGGTTCGGGATCGAGCGCCGAGGAGATCGCCGAGGCGGTCCGCCACGGCGTCGTGAAGATGAATGTCGACACCGACACCCAGTACGCGTTCACCCGCCCCGTCGCCGACCACATGTTCCGTCACTACGACGGCGTGCTCAAGGTCGACGGCGAGGTCGGCAACAAGAAGGAGTACGACCCGCGCTCCTACGGCAAGGCCGCCGAGGCGGGCATGGCCGCACGCGTCGTCGAGGCCTGCGAGAACCTCGGTTCGGCGGGCACGAGCGTGAAGTGAGCACTCCGCTCCTGGTGGTCACCGTGTGAGCTCCAGGCTGCGCCGGTGTGATCGGACACTCGG
The DNA here is from genome assembly GCF_012027885.1 of Brevibacterium sp. LS14. Lineage (NCBI taxonomy): Bacteria > Bacillati > Actinomycetota > Actinomycetes > Micrococcales > Brevibacteriaceae > Brevibacterium > Brevibacterium sp. LS14. Next base: position 2,130 of record NZ_SJXG01000053.1, on the reverse strand, counting down.
ACGGGCCCCGCACTGCAGATGAGCAGTGCGGGGCCCGTCGGCGTTCGGACGCTCTCGCGCGGGTGGTCGCGGCGATGTGCCCGCGGGAGTTCGGCGGCTGTCGAGGCGAGGACGCGCAGTGTCAATTCCTGCCTCGCAGATCGACACTGCGCGTCCTCAACTCGCCTCACAGCCCGGACGTCGCCCACCGGAGCTCGCGTGACCGGCTGCGTCCGCGTGGTGCGACCAGGGTGACACCCACGCCCGCGGAGACGACACGAGGTCCGGGACGCCGTTGTCCCGGACCTCGCTGGCTCTGTGGGGCAGGTCAGCCCGTGCCGGGCGGCCGAGGATCGTCGCCTCGACCGCCCGGCACGGTGTGCATCAGCCCTGCGGCACGTGCTCGCCGGCCTTCATCTTCGCCCAGCGCTCCTCCCAGAACGTCGCATTCTTGATGCCGACGGCCTGGGGGTCGAACTCAGGATCGAGTCCGAGCTTCTGCTGACGCTCGAAGTCGCGCAGCAACTTGAACGCCGGCTGCTGGAGGATGAGGATGCCGACGATGTTCAGCCATGCCATGGCGCCGACGCCGATGTCGCCGAGCGCCCACGCATCGCTGGGGTTGTCGTTCATCACGCCGATGGCGACGGCGATGAGGATGAGCACCTGCAGAGCGCGGGTGCCGATCGTGAGGAAGACCGGGTTCTTCAGCTTGCCGAGCAGGTAGACGAGGTTCGTCTCCGCCATGTAGTAGTACGCGACGATCGTCGTGAGCGCGAAGAGGAAGATCGAGACCGCGATGAAGCTCGCCCCGATGCCCGGAAGCATCGTGTCGAGACCCGACTGCGGCCAGCCCTCGCCCGGGGTGGTCTCGAGGGCTTCGACGAGTTGCCCGCGACCGGAGCCGATGATCTCGCCTTCGGGGCTGAGCACCCGGTACATGCCGGTCGAGAGGATCATGAAGGCCGTGGCCGAGCAGACGAAGAGCGTGTCGATGTAGACCGAGCCGGCCTGGACGAGGCCCTGCTTGGTCGGGTGCGACACCTCGGCGGCGGCAGCGGCGTGGGGGCGATGTCAAGGCGTCGAAGCAACATGGGGCTCGCCGGCGAGCAGTCGAGCGAATGCCTCGGTGGGCGTGAGATAGCCCAGTCGGCGGCGGGGTCGATTGTTGATCTCCTCGGCGATGGTGGTGAGGTAGGGCTGGTGATCGGGGATCACCGTGCCCTTGGGCAGATACTCCCGGTAGAGCCGGTTCGTGTTCTCGTTGCTGGGCCTCTGCCAGGGCGAGTGGGGATCGGCGAAGTAGACCGGCATCGCCGTGGCCAGGGAGACCTTCGCGTGCTGGGCCATCTCGCTGCCCTGGTCCCACGCCAACGATGCCTTCATCATCTCGGGCAGGTCGTTGAAAAACTCGATGACCGCGTCAGCGGTTGGCTCGGCGTGTTTCGAGGGCAGGGCCAGCAGCCCGGTGAACCCGCTCATCCGCTCCACCAGCGTCGCCGCGCACGAGGTGCCGTTCTTCCCGATGATCAGGTCACCCTCCCAGTGCCCCGGCACCCGACGCTGGGCGGCGTCCTCACCTCGCTCCGCGATCGGGACCATACCTACGATTGGGCCACCGCGCGTCCGCCCGGTCGTACGTGGTCGGCGCTTGGTCCGCTTGGACTGCAGGAAGATGCCCTTGCGGGCGAGCTCACCCTTCGGGATTGCGTAGATGTACTGGTAGATAGCCTCACCGGAGACGGTTCGGCCGCGTGCGTCAGGAGAGTTCGCCATGCGTTCAACGGTCGGGTCTGTCGCCTCCAGACGCAACCGGCCCGCTATCTCGTTCGGCGTCCAGGACGCGGCCAGGTCGGCGTCCACCCTCGCCTGCAGCACCGGATCCCCCGCGACCTTCCGCTGCTGCGGGCGAGCTCGCCGACGCTGCGCTCTGACGTCTGCGGTCACGGCCTGGTAGCCGCGGGTCTTCGTCGAGTTCCGGTGAAGCTCCCGCGAGATCACCGACGGGCAACGCCCCAGGTGACGGGCGATCCTCCGCACCGACCAGCCCGCTTTCGAGGCCGCCGAGATCTCCGACCTGTCGCTGAACGACAACCCCACCCGCGCCATCTGCACACTCCACCGATCAGACCCCCGCCGACCGGGAGTGTT
>NZ_SJXG01000052.1:0-68802 GCF_012027885.1 Brevibacterium sp. LS14 | reverse complement strand
GGCTCATCGTGTTTGAGGGTGTAGTAGTGGCCTGAATCCGCCGGTCTCGAGCAAGCTTCTCGCGATGTAGTGGGTCAGGTTCCTGAAGCCCAGGGCAGACCCGCGGAGGTGCTCGAGGCGGCCGTTGATGGCCTCCGATGGCCCGTTGGACGTGCCGGGGCGGTCGAAGAACGCGAGGATGTCGGCCGCGCGGCGCTTGATCGTCCGGCCGAGGGTGATCAGCTCGGGCAGATCCTTGGGGACGCCTGCGGAGAGTTCCGCGATCACGCGTTCGAAGATCTTCCTCCCGCGGGCGGGATCCTTGTGTCGGTAGGCGGCGACCGCGCGCTGGTAGACGTCCCAGGTGACCTCGACGGCGACATGATCGGGATGCTGGTCGAACACTGCCTCGAGCGTCGCGAGTTGGTGCTGCTTCAACAGTCCGAGCCCCGTCCTGAGCAGACGGCGGCAGCCGTAGAGCGGGTCGCCGGTCCGGCCGCGATGCCCGAGAGTCTCCTGCTGGACGCGCTGCCTGGTCTTGTCGAGCGCATCGCCGAACAGCTGAACGACATGGAAGGGATCCATCACGGCCGTCGCGTCGGGGATCTCTTCGCCGGCGGCGGTCTTGTAGCCGGTGAAGCCGTCCATCGCGACGACATCGATGCCATCGCGCCAGGCCTTGGGGCGTCCGGCGAGCCAGGTCTTGAAGGCGTGCTTCGAGCGGCCTGGGACCATGTCGAGCAGCCGGGCGGGGCCGGTCTTCTCGCGGGCCGGGGTGAGGTCGATGATCACGGTCACGTATTTGTCGCCGAGGCGCGTGTGGCGCCAGACGTGTTCGTCGACGCCGATCGTGGTCACCCCGTCGAACCTGCGGGGGTTGTCGATCAGGACGCGCCGGCCCTCGACGAGCACGGCGTCGTTGGCGGCATGCCAGGACACGTCGAGGGACTCCGCGACCCGCGCGACGGGCAGGTGCTGGCAGACGACAGCTTCCAGGGCCCACCGGATCGCGGCGCGAGTGAGTTTCCCCCGCGGCTCGGCCGCCGCCGTGGTGTCCTCGCGCCAGATCGTCCCACAGTCGGAGCATGCGAAGCGGCGGACGCGGACGAGGAGCGTCGTCGGCCGCCAACCCAGCGGGACATGCGCCAGCCGGCGGGCCTGTGTCCCGCGGGCGATGCCTTCGGCGCCGCAACCGCGACAGAACGGGTCGCGGTCAGTGACGCGGCATTCGAGTACCGCCTTGTCAGGATCGATCTGCTGGCCCGTGACGGTGAGGCCGTGCTCATCGAGGAGGCAGAACGCAGACAGGTCAGGGGCGGCGAAGGTACCGTGGAACATCGTCGAGGTCTTCCTGATGGACAGCGTGAGAACTTCCATCATCGGAAGGCCTCGACCTCGTCTCCGCGACCGCCACGCCGCCGGCTCGTCAACCGACGGCTACACCCTCATCCGCGAAGAGCCGGTTTAGGGATGATCTGCAACAAATATATGAGCGATTAGGCGAGGTTCCTACGCTCATCACCAATCCGCGCGGACAGGGCGCTGGACCTGCCGTCACCCATACTCTCGAGCTTCCCGATCAGCACGCATTCAATAATCGAGGAGGACGCGCAGTCTGGTGTCTTTGGTACCCCGCGGAGGTATTGCCAGAGTCAGCGAACGATCTTGATCCGCGGATGCTCGTCGGAAACCGGCGGACAGGGTTCTCGCTTGAAGTGGTCAACTGGCTGGAGAGGCTTGGCCGACCACAGCAGTTTGAAGATGCCTACTCCTACGTTCTGGCCATACTTTCAGGGTCTGAGTACACCAGTCGGAATTGGCTGGCTCTGGATGTCGATGATTTGCGCGTCCCCCTCACCGACGACGTCGCCGTGTTCGAAAAAGGGGTTGAGCTTGGACGGGAGCTGCGGCAGGCGTGGGAACTAGGCGCGCCCTCTTCGGAACTGCGGTGGACAGGTGACCCGATTGGGAACCTCGGAAAAGCGAACTGGCGAAACGGTGCCATACATTTCTCCGGCGGCCGGGTGCTCCACGGGGTCAGCAGTGAGGCGTGGGAGTTCAGAGTCAGCGGCTATCGCGTTTTGCCCAATTGGTTTAAAGCTCGGGAGTCGTGGCAGATTACGATGGCACACGCGTCCGAAGCTCAATCGGTGTGCGCGTCCGCTGCTCAGATCGTGCGACTAGGCAACCAGGCAAACGAATTGTTGAAAGACTACCCGCCGACTAATGATCAAAGTGTTGGAGTGTTCTCGTAATGGGCTCACGCCACGGCGGAGGCCGCGCGCTACGCCGTTTTAGCGTAGCCCCTTCGCGTTACGGAGAGTTGAGTCGTACTCCTGACCGGCGTCCCACTATCAACTCGGTGCGGTCGATCGCGTAGTCGGGCAGCACCTCGGGTGCGGATACGGTGCAGCCGAACGGGCCTAGTGGCCCGAGCGTCGTCCTCGTCGCGGTCCTCGGCTTCGGACTCATCCGACGCTGGGGAGAGGTGGTCCCCGGATGGGTGCCCCGCCTCGGCGGGCGGACGATCCCACCACTGGTCCCGATCATCGTCGGCGGGATCAGGTGCGCGGTCCTGCTCGGCCTCATCGGGTCGGTGCTCGCCAAGTTCGTCCTCGCGTGGATGGGGACGGTGCCCGGCTGGACCCCGGATGTCGGGATGACCGTCGGTGAGCGGGCATTCCTGCTCACCTGCTACATCCCGTTCTTCCTCTGGCCGGTGGCGATCGCCTCAGCTCTCATCGTGTACGCGCGCAGACGGCTCGGGACCCGCCCCGACCGCACGAGGGTGCGGCAGGGACGGGCCCCGATCGTGTGCTGAGGCGCGCGGCTCAGCCGACGAGGAACTCCCGCTGGGAGTCGGTGAACGGCTTCGGCTCCGTCTTGAGCAGGACCTTCCCGGCCGGGTGGCCCTCACGGAGGAAGCGGTAGGCGGCCTGGACCTCGGCGAGATCGAAGACGCCGCCGATGGGCACATAGACGTGACCGTAGGCGATGGCCTTGCCCAGCCACGCGAGATCCCCGCGCCCTGCTGCGGCCTCACCGGAGGTGTGGACGCCGAACCTCTCGGCGACCTCGGGTCCCGCGGCGATCGAGTTGATCCGATCGGCCGGCACGCCGAGGCGCAGCAGCATCTCGATCTCGTCCTCACCGCGCGTCGAGTACGCGGCCTGGATGCCGTTCGAGGCGGCCTCTGCCAGTCGGTCCTCGAGTCCGTCGCGGTAGTCGATCGCGTCGATGCCGAGCGCCCGGAGGAGTTCGACGTTGTCCGGGCCCGCGGTGCCGATGACGCGGGCGCCGAGGCCGAGCGCGAGCTGGGCTGCGATGATGCCCACTCCGCCCGAGGCGCCGGAGACGAAGACCGTCTCCCCGGCGGTCGGGGCGATCGCACGGATGCCGGCGATGGCGGTGCGGCCGGCGATATAGAGTCCGCCGGCGACGTCGGCGCCCAGGCACTGGGGGATCGGGTCGAGGCGGTTCTCGGGGTCGGTGATGACGATGGTCTCGGCCTGTGAATGGTTGGGATAGCCGCCGAAGACGAGCTGGCCGGGGGAGAAGTCCTCGACGCCGTCGCCGACCTCGGTGACGATACCGGAGAAGTCCATTCCCACCCCGCGGGTGCCCTTCGTGGGCCCGAAGCCGCCGGAGAGGATCGTGAGGTCGACGGGATTGAGTCCGGCGTAGAGCACCTGGACCCTCACCTGACCCGGGCCGGTCTCGGGGACCTCGACCTCGGCGGTGCGGAGTTCGTCGATGTCGCCGTTGCGATCGAATTGGACGCGTGTGGTCATGGGGCACTCCTCGCTTCTCCGTCTTGGCCGGTGGCGGTCACCGGCCGGCACTGGTGACAACGACGCCGCACCCGAATCTGTTCCGCGCGCTCGCGGCACAGGGTCGGCGGGGACGGCGCGGCCGGCGCGCACGCACCACAGCGTCACCCGCACCACAGCGTCACCCGCCCCGCAACCCCGCGGCGCGGATTATTCTGAAGAGGAATCTCGCCGCCGATGTCGAGAAGCCGATCTCAGCTCCGACCCAGTGATGTCAGCCCGCACACTTCAGTGCCCGACGACGCCGAACAAGGAGAGAACCATGGCCAAGTACCTCATGCTCAAGCACTACCGCGGTCACCCCGACTACATCGACTTCGTGCCGATGGACAAATGGACGCCCGAGGAGATCGACGCCCACGTCCAGTACATGAACGACTTCGCCGACCGGCTGCGGGAGACCGGTGAGTTCGTCGACTCCCAGGCGCTCTCGCCCGAGGGTGTCTTCGTCCGCGCCGACGGCCCGGGCAGACCCCCGGTCACCGACGGGCCGTTCCCCGAGACGAAGGACCTCATTGCCGGGTGGATGGTCATCGACGTCGGCAGCTACGACCGGGCGCTCGAGCTCGCCGCCGAACTCTCCGCCGCCCCCGGCTACCAGGGGAGGCCGATCAACGAGTGGCTCGAACTCCGGCCGTTCCTCGGGCCCGCGCCCGGCAGTGACGGGTGGGAGGGCAGTGCCGGCTGAGTCCGGCAGTGACTCCATGGGCGAGGGGGCTCGTGCCCACCGTCATCGGCATCGCGTGCCCGCGCCGTTCCCGTGGGGGAGGCTGACGGCGCACAGGCCGGGCTCGCGGCTGAACTATCATCATGAACACCAGCCGCACAGCCGACGAAGGAGCGCACCATGGTCGAGGCGACGGTCGAGAGCGTGCGAGCTTCGCTCGACGCACTCGAGGACCCCAAGGCCCGGGAGATCAATGAGCGCCACGGCGACGATCACGGCGTCAACCTCACCAAGCTGCGGAGCATCGCGAAGGAGCTGAAGAAGAACGACGACCTCGCCGATGAGCTCTGGGCCACCGGGGATTCAGCGGCCCGGCTCGTCGCGCTGCTCATCATGCGGCCGAAATCCTACGATGCCGAGCAGCTCGATGCGATGCTGCGCGAGTCCCGGACTCCCAAGGTCCAGGACTGGCTCGTCAACTACATCGTCAAGAAGTCCCCGCACGCCGAGACCCTGCGCGAGCGGTGGATGGACGATCCCGATCCCACCGTTGCCTCGGCGGGGTGGGCGCTCACCTCGGAGCGGGTGAACCGGAAGCCCGAGGGCCTCGACCTGCCCCGGCTCCTCGACGTCATCGAGGCGGAGATGAGGGACACCCCCGAACGCCTCCAGTGGGCGATGAATGCGACCCTGGCCTCCATCGGGATCGAGAACCCGGACCTCCGCGACCGTGCCCTTGAGATCGGCGAACGCCTCGGAGTCCTCAGGGACTACCCGACCCCGCCGAACTGCACCTCGCCCTTCGCCCCCATCTGGATCACCGAGATCGTCCGTCGTCGCGCCGAGGCGTGAATGCGCGAACGGCCCGGCCGTCGATGGCCGAGCCGTTCCGCGAAGGACGCCTGAAGCGCAGCGCCTGAGTCGTTATCCTCCTGCGAGCTCCCGCAGGGCTTCGACGTGTCCGTCGAGGCGGCGCGCCCCGTCCTCCGTGATCGAGACCCACGTGCGGGGTCGTTTGCCGACGTAGCCCTTGGCGACGGAGACGAGTCCCGCCTTCTCGAGGGCGGTGATGTGCCGGGAGAGGACGGAGTCGGAGACTCCGAGGGAATCGCGCAGCAGCTTGAACTCCGCGCGCTCCCGGTTCTTCAGGCTCGCGACGAGTCCGAGCCGGGTCGGGTTGCCGAGGTCGGGGTCGATCCGAGCCAGAGACTCGCCGAGGTGGGGGATCGTCTCCTCCGGATCGCTGGTTCCGGCATCGGGTTCGGTGTACGGGTTCATCGTGTGCTCCTTCATCTCCGGGCGCCTCAGCGGCGCAGCCCGAGGAGGGCGAAGACGGGGGCGGCGAGCCAGATGAGGCCGGCGGCGGCGAAGGTCACCCGCGATCCCTGGGCGAGCGTGTCGGCGACGACGCCGACGATGAACGCGATCGCGACGACGGGCAGCCATGTGAAGAGGAGCATCGTCGAGCGCCTGCTCCAGCTCAGCGCCGAGGTGAAGTAGACGACGAAGGCCGGGATCATCCAGGCCGCGCACGCGGCGAGGACGGCCAGCTGCAGCGTCTCATCGGCAATGACGCCGATCGCGAAGAGTCCGATCGAGGTCGCGGCGCTGATGACGATGAGGAAGATGACGAGCGGCCAGGCATCGGAGCTGCGCGCCTGCCTCTGCGTCGAATCGATCTGGGCGAGAAGGTCGGTGGCCTGCTGCGGGGTGGGCGTGGTCATGGCGACTCCTTCGGTGCGGTGATGACTCCTGCTTCCCGTGTGGAAGTGATTTCATCGTAGCAACTACTTTCCGTAATGGAAAGTAGTTTCGCGAAGGAATCTCTACAGTGCCGATGCGGCCACCGTCGCGGCCAGTTCCGTCGCCGTCTCGAGGTCGTTGTCGGTGACCTCGCCGGTGAGGACGAGCGGGTCGAAGACGAGGCTCCACCCGAGGCCCGTCGTGATCTGACTCATCGCCCGCTCCGCCCCGGTCGTGTCGTAGCCGCCGTGGATCCAGTACGAGAACGGACGGCCCGCCGTCGGTTTGCGCACGGCGTCGTACGTCGTGTCGAAGAAGTGCTTGAGGGCTCCGGAGATGTAGCCGAAGTTCGCGGTCGTCCCGAGCACGAAGGCATCGGCGGCGAGGACGTCGTCGACGCTCGCCTCGAGCGCGGGGCGGACGACGACGTCGATGTCGCCGAGTTCGGGCAGGCGGAGTCCGGCCTCGGCCGCCTCGGCGATCCTGGCCGTCGCCGGTGACGGTGAGTGATGAACGAGCAGTACGCTGGCCATAGCGGTCAGCCTAGCCTGACTGGAATGGGGGAGGACATGAGCGAGGAGTCAGAGGAGACCATGGCCGTCATCGTCGATCCGCTGCGCGGACGCACGAAGCCGATCGCGAGCCACACCGATGAGCAGATCATCGACGTGCTCACCACCGGGCACTCACCCTCCGACTGGGCGGTGCTCACGGGTGCGGGGATGAGCACGGACTCAGGCATCCCCGGCTACCGGGGCCCCGACGCCGATCCGCGGCGGCCGATGACGATCCAGAACTTCCTCTCCCACCCCGACCAGCGGGCCCGCTACTGGGCCAGGTCGTGGGTGGGGTGGCCGCGGTTGCGCTGGGCCGAGCCGAACGCCGGACATCTCGCGCTCGCTCGACTCGGCGTAGGCGGCATCATCACGCAGAACGTCGACGGCCTCCACCAGGCCGCCGCCGAGGAGGTCGGCAGTTCGAGCCCCGTCATCGACCTTCACGGCAGCCTCGACCGGGTGGTGTGCCTGAAGAGCGGCCATCTCTTCGACCGCGACTGGGTCCAGGAGCAGCTCACCGCGCTCAACCCCGACTTCGCCGCGCTCGCCGGCATCGACCCGATCGACGTCGAGACCGCCCCCGACGGCGACGTCGACCTCGAGGAGACCGCGCACTTCCGCGTGCTGAACTGTCCGATCTGCGGGGGACTGCTCAAACCCGACGTCGTCTACTTCGGCGACGCCGTGCCCGCCGCCCGGGTCGAGGTCGCAGCGGAGATCTGCGACACCGCATCGGGGCTCGTCGTCCTCGGAACCTCGCTTGCCGTCCTCTCGGGGCTGCGGTTCGTCCGAGCGGCGGCGAAGGAGGACAAGCCCGTCGTCATCGTCACCGACGGTCCCACCAGGGGCGATGAACTCGCCGACTATCGGTCGACGTCCCGGGTCACCGACTTCGTCACCGCGTGGGCGTCCAGAGGAATCCAAGCCGAGACTGAGAGACTGCCCCTATGACCAGTCTTGCTCGCACAGAACGACTGCGCCTCGTCGCCGCCGCCCGCGCCGCCGGCGAGGACGCCCCCACCCTCTGCGAAGGGTGGACGACCCGTGACCTCGCGACCCACCTCGTCATCCGCGAACGCGAACCCGTCGCAGCCCTCGGCATCGCGCTGCCCGCCTTCTCCGGACGACTCGAGGACACCGCACGCGACTACGCCCGGATGCCCTACGTCGAACTCCTCGGCCTCGTCGCCTCCCCGCCGGGGTGGACCCCGGGTGCGTGGCCGGGCGTGGGCTCGGTGCTCAACACCGTCGAATACCTCGTCCACCACGAGGACATCCGCCGCGCCGAGATCGAATGGTTCCCCAGGCGGCTCTCGCAGAAGGACAACGAGACCGTGTGGGCGCAGGCCCGCATGGCCCTCCTGCCGTACGCGGCGAAGTCCAAGGGCCGCATCGAGATCGTCAGCCCGGGCTTCGGTCGGCGCGCCGCCGGCCGCGGGGAGACGACGACGGTGACAGGAGAGCCCGTCGAGATCCTGCTCTGGCTCATGGGCCGGAGCGACCACGCCCTCGTCGACGTCCGCTGAGTCCGACCCCGAGCGACCGTGAGGTCGGGTTTTCCCCACCGAGGCGGGCGGTTATGTCCATTCCCCGCGGCTCTGCCGGTTCCTAGGCTGAAGTCACCAGCACGAACCCGCAGAGAGGCACCGTCATGGACCAGCAGCCCTACGCTCCGCAGTCCCACCGTCAGCCCTACCCGCCGTACGAGTCCGATCCGCAGCAGCCCTACCCGCTGCAGCGGGCGACCGAGGATCCGGGCAAGGTGCTCGGCATCATCTCCCTCATCGCCACCCTCTCGACGTTCATCGGCTTCAACTTCGTCGGTCCGGCCATCGGCATCGTCACCGGTTACATGGCCCGGAGGAACTCGAAGGAGGCCGGCTTCGCCGACAACGAGATGGGCAAGTGGGGCTTCATCCTCGGTCTCGTCTTCCTCGGCATCGCCGTCGTCGGCGGCTTCCTCGGTCTCTCGATCAGCGTCATCGGCGCGATGGTCGCCGCCCTCGCCTGACCGCACCCAGCACGTCTCGGCTCAGTACCCCACCCACGCTCCGCGCTCCTGATCGAGCACGCGCGGGTGGAGGAGGGTCGAGGGTTCGACCCGACCGACGGAGGCGCGGTCGCGATCGGGTGGGAACGTCGTCGAGGCGGCGAGCACCTCGGCGGTGGCGAACCTCAGCCCCTCGGGCGCGTCCGGCGCCAGCGTGACGACCGGGCCTCCGGACTCGGTCCGGGTGATCGCAGGATCCCCGGGAACGGCGGCGAGGAAGTAGCCCCAGTCGCCGAAGCTCGGGACGTCGACGTGGTACGGCGTCGTCGTCAGCCCCGCCTCGGCGACGGCCTCACCGATGCCCCAGTACGCCTCGGGGGCGAAGTACGGGGAGCCGGCCTGGACGACGAGGCGGGCGCCGGGAGCCATGACCTGGCGGATGAGCCCGTAGAACTCGATGCTGTAGAGCTTCGAGGTGGCGACGTCGTCGGGGTCGGGCAGGTCGGCGATGATCGCATCGTAGGCCGGGTGCTCGGCCTCCCGCAGCCACGTGAAGGCATCAGCGGCGATCGTCGTCACCCGCGGATCGTCGAGTGAGTCCTCGTTGAACGCGGTGAACCGCTCGGAGTTCCGGGCGAGGTCGAGGATCCGGGGATCGAGGTCGACGAGGGTGACCGACTCGACGTCGGGGTACTTGAGGATCTCGCGCACCGCGAGCCCGTCCCCGCCGCCGAGGACGAGGACGTTCCTCCGGCTCCCGTTGAGCAGGGGATGGACGAGGGACTCGTGGTAGCGGTACTCGTCGGCCGAGGCGAACTGGAGGTCCCCGTTGAGGTAGAGGCGCGTATCGCCCGTGCGGAGGGATTCGGTGAGGACGATCTCCTGATAGTCGGTGCGCTCGGAGAGGACGATGGGGTCGCGGTAGAGGCGCTGGCGGGTGGTCACCTCGATGTCGTCGGTGAAGACCCACACGACGGTCAGCCCTGCGACGATGAGGACGAGGAGGGCGGCGAGGAGCACCCGCATCCGGGCGGTGAGTTCGGCGCGGAAGAGCCAGAGGACGATGAGGATGCCGACGACGGTGTTCGTGATGCCCACGGCCAGGGCCCCGCGGGGGAGACCGAAGAGCGGGAGGAGGACGAACGGGAAGGCGAGTCCGCCGATGAGCCCGCCGACGTAGTCGGCCGCAAAGAGGTCGGCGACCGCGCTCGAGGCGCGCTGGGCGCGGATGCGCTGGACGAGCTCCATGAGCAGCGGGATCTCCGCGCCGATGAGGGCGCCGATGACGAAGGCGAGGCCGACCATCGCGACCGTGTAGACGTCGGCGAAGGCGAACGCCAAGTAGAGGAGGATGACGGAGAGACCGCCGATGATGCCCAGCGCCGCCTCGATGAGGGCGAAGGCGAGTGCCGCGAAGCGGGTGAGCCGCTTCGTCGCGAGCGAGCCGACGCCCATCGCGAAGACCATGACGGCGAGGACGATCGAGGCCTGGACGATCGTGTCGCCGAGCAGGTAGGACCCGAGGGCGACGAGCGCGAGCTCGTAGACCATCCCGCAGCTCGCGCAGATGAAGACGGCGAGGAGGACGAAGAAGCGGGCGGGACCGGGCTGGAGCGGAAGCGTCAGGGGTGCCGGTGCGAGCGAGCTCACCGCGGTCGCGTCCCGCCGGGTGGTGCAGGCGGTGCTGTGGTCACAGGAGCGCGGCGGCCATGATGCCGGCGATGCCGATGTGCGCGGACGCGTTGACCCACACCTCGGGGTGGAGCGTGGAGGCATGGACGATGTCCCCGCGCTTGCCCGGGGTGAGCGCATCGATGAGGAGGAAGCTCACGGCCATGAGGATGATGCCGATGATGCCGAAGAGCAGCGTCGTCACGATCCCCGCACCGAGGTCGTCGGCACTCGCCCGGATCGCCGCGATGACGATGATCGCCACGCCGAGGAGGTCGGAGGCGACGAGGACTGCGGCATTCGGGGACTTCTGCTCCCAGAGGATGACGTGGAGCTTGCCCGGGGTGAGGAGATCGACGACGAAGTAGCCGACGAACATGAGGAGGATGCCGCTGCCCGCATACGCGAGGACGACCCCGGTCTCGTAGAGGAGCATGTCGAGGATCATGGCTGCCTTTCCTGGTGCTGTCGTCGCTGTCTCTGACTGGTCATTTGCCCGATCCCGGGCCGCCGCCGCGGAAGCCGGAGCCGTCGCCGTAGTTCGATCCGGTGCCTCCGCCCCCGCCGCCGAAGAAGAACGGGAAGAAGAAGAATCCTCCGCCACCGCTGGAGCGTGAGGGATCGCAGCCGACGTAGTCGTAGCTGTCGCCGTTCCTCACGTAGTCCCCTTGGTTCGGGTTCTCCACGTACTGGCCGTCGACGAGGTCGTAGTCCCCGCAGTTCGCACTGCCCGAGTTCGCCCCGCAGCTCTGGAAGAGCATCGCGACGAGGAGAAGGACGACGACGAGCCCGATGACCGCGCCGCAGCCGAAGCGGCGCGGCTTCCTCCCCGAGCCCCCGCCGGGTCCGCCGCCCGGCCCACTGCCGAAGGGGCCTCCCGGACCGCCCGGGCCACCGCCACCCGGGCCACCGCCCGGCCGGTTGCCGAACGGCCCGCCGGGGCCGCCCCCACGGCGGTGTTCGGCGTCGAAGTCGAAGGAACCGCCGCCGGTGGAGATGTTCGGGTTGTTCGTCATCGCACGCCCCTCGCCGAGGCGGACGGGACGTCGGGTGCGTTCGTCAGCTCGGTCGTAGTGTGGACGATCTCGGTCTGCTGAGGGTAGACGTGCCACGTCTGCCAGCTCAGGTGGCCCGCCTCGGCGCCTGAAAGGGCGAGCGCGGTGATGGCGTCCGGGTCGCCGGGGAACCCGACGACGAGGTGACGGTCGTGGTCGCGGACACGGTCGAGCGCCTCGGCGACGGCGGTGCGGAACTCATCCGCAGCGGTGGTGCGGGTGGCGCGGAACCCATGGCAGGTGAATCCCGCCCACGCTCCGCGGGTCACCTGCCGGGTGCCCCAGTGAGGCGTCCCGTCGTCCGCGACCTGCGGTGCGGGGCCGTCCGCGGTCGGAGGGCAGGCGAAGGTCTCGATGAGATGGTCCTCTGACCCGGCGAGATGGTCCTCTGGCCCGGCGAGGACGACCTGGTGGGAGGAGCCGATGACGTGGAGTTCGAGGCACAGACCGGGGCAGCCGAGCGGTTCGAGGTCGACGATCTCGGTGGCGAGCGCGGCGATGCGCGGGCGGGTGAGGGAGAAGCGAAGCTGCTCGGAGCTCGTGTCGGCGAAAGGGACGTCGACGGTGATGGGAAGTGGGGGTGCGAGGCTCATCAGCTGCTCGAGTAGATGGTGAAGGAGCCCACCGGGACGGACTCGCCTGTGCTCACTTCCCACCTGCCGTGGTCGAAGCGCTCGAAGGCGAGCATCTTCCCGTCGGGGGCTTCGTAGTCGACGTAGTCGAGGCCACCCTTCTCGTTGAGCCCCGTCGTGCCCTCGGAACGGTAGGAGGCGGTGCCGTGCTCGACGATCTCGTACTCGGTGCCGTCGATCGTGATCGTCTTCGACGTCGGTTCGATGTCGAGGTCGGGGCGGTCGCGCCACCGGGAGACCTGGAGGTCGGGGTCGTGTTCGACGGTGAGCCAGAGGCGGGTCGCGGAGTCGTCGGACTGGAAGAAGTGCTCGGCCCAGTCGTAGCCGCCCTCCGAGATCCGCAGGGTCCCGCGGACGAAGTACTTCTCGTTGCCGAACTCGAGGAGGTCGCCGGCCTTGATCGCCGCCGGGTCGCCGCCGGTGTTCTGGTCGGAGGCGAACGGGTCGCGTGGGGTGGAGGCGGCCGCGGCCTGGGTCTCGCGCTCCCGCTTCGCCTTCGCCGAACGCGCCCGGATGATGAGGATCGTCACGAGCACGACGATGACGAAGACGACGATCATGATGATGACGTTGGAGGACACGGTAGCCTGCTTCGCTTCGATGCGGGTGCGGTCACTGGTCAGTGTAGTCGAGAACGGGGCCTTCGAGGGCCGTCATCGTGTCGACGACTCGGAAGCCGAGGTCCTCGTTGAGGGCGAGCATCGCGGCATTGTCGGTCGAAGTGTACGTCTGGATCCAGCGGGCACCGGCGGCCTCGGGGACGTCGTGGAGCTGGCGCATGTTCGCGACCTTGAGGGCCCGTCCGATGCCGAGGCCGCGATGGGACCGGTCGACGAGGGTGTCCTCCTGGATGATGATGTCGGGATCGTGCGCGGAGACCATGATCTCCGTGTAGCCGACGGCGAGCGTCGCGGGATCCACGTCGTCTGCGCCGGCATCGGTGCCCGGTTCGTCGACCTGCGCCATCGAGCTGACGAGGATCCACCCCTGTTCGGCCATCCTCTCCTCGTACGTCCGGATCGCCGCGACGTCGGCGTGGTGGTCCGAACGCGTGAGGTCGCCGAGCGGCACGTCCTCGTCCATCTGCCGGCGCAGCCTTGCCCATGACTCGACGAGCTCCTCGGGACACATCCCGATCCAGGACACGATCGTCCAGTCCGGTCGCGGATGGACCTCGGTCGGGTCGGCGGGGCCGACGGTCGGCTTCGGTCGCTGCCGCTGCTTGTACCGGTTCGCGTCGGCCTCGAGGTAGGCGGGCAGGTCGAGGAGCATCCGCTGCTCCTCATTGCCGATGTGCAGTCCCCGGGACTCGGCGAATGCGATCCCCTCGGGCGTATAGGTCTCGGTCTGGACGAGCGTGGCGGGGGAGTCGCGGAGGATCGCCTCGACCGCCTCGGCGAGGGCTGTGCCGTGACCGGACCGACGGTGCGCCGGGAGGACGGCGAGTTCGACGATGGCGGGGGAGTCGGTGAGGAGATTGATCTCGGCCCCGCCGATGGGTTCCCCGCCGAGGTGGGCGAGGAGGGCGATGTCGGTCTTGTCGTGGCGGGGGTGGGCGAACTGCGTGAGCATCGCCGGCTCGCTCGCCCACCATGCCCCGGTGCGACCGGCCGTGTAGCCCTCGCGCATGACGGCCAGCCACTGCCTCAGTCGTGAGGCATCGTCGGGGGCCAGACGGGTGATGCTGAGCTCAGCCATGAGATGAGTGCATCACGCTCTGACCCCGCAATCAAGGGGTGCGGGAAATATTCTCCCAGGTCAGTGCCCCTATTAGGTCAACGGTCCCTGCCGTCGCCGAGGTGGTCGTCCGGTCCCTCGTCGCCCTTGTCCCAGCGAGGATCGGTGGGGTCCCAGCCGGGGGCGGAGGGGTCGGTCCGTTCCGGGGAGGGGCCGCCTCGGCGGGGGTCGTCGCGATTCGGGTCAGGCTTGGGCAGGCGTGAGCCGATGTGGGAACCGGGCTTTGTCATCACCCGATGGACGAGGAGAAAGCCGATCGCGAAGACGATGATGATGGCGATCGTGAGGAAGATGACCGCATCGAGGCCGGGAGGCATCAGCGGGCCATCCGGCGGCGGTCGAAGTAGTTGGCGAAGCGGGCACGGAAGCTGCCCATGCCCACCGAGCCGCTGACGACGACGGTCGGGGCGCCGGGGGCGGGGAGCGCGTTCGCCGCTGACTTCACCGAACCCCATGACTTCGCGAGGTCGTCGACGTTGACGGCCCACTCGTCGGGGACGACGATGACGAGCGTGCCGGCCCCGGCGACGACGTCGATGTCGATCGTCGTGAGGTCGGTGTCGACCTCGAGGAAGTTGAGTTCGATCGTCGACATCGACGGTTCGCAGCGGATGTAGGGCGGGACCTGCCATCGGCCGCGGCGGTGCTCAGAGTCCCACGTCGCCTTGATGACGAGCGGGTCGACGGGGTCCCAGCCGTGTGCGGACCGTGCGGGCGGGAGCCGGCGGGCCACCTCGGCGCGGGGGCGGTAGCGGTCCGACGGCAGGTCGGGGGTGAGGTCGGAGAGGACGGCATCGAGGTCGACAGGGTACTTCGCGGCCTGGACGGCCTCCATCCGCTCGTCGAGTTCGTCGACGGTGATCCGGCCGTCGCCCACGGCCTCCCGGAGGAGTTCGATCGCTTCGTCGCGCTCCTTGTGTCCGATGCGGAAGGTGCGGGCCGGATCGGGTGGTTCGGGGGAGGAGGTGGAGTCCGTCATACCGACTATCGTGCCCGAAGTGAGTCCGCGGTCTCAACGGCCTGTGCAGTGTCTCTGTGTCGCGTCAGGGGGTGGCATTAGGCTAGGGCTGTGTCCACCGCACTGTACAGACGATACCGCCCAGAGACCTTCGACGAGGTCATCGGTCAGGAGCATGTGACCGAGCCGCTCAAGGCCGCGATCGACCGTGGTCGCATCAACCATGCCTACCTGTTCTCCGGGCCGCGCGGCTGCGGCAAGACGACCTCGGCGCGGATCCTCGCGCGGTGCCTCAACTGCGAGAAGGGGCCCACACCTGTGCCCTGCGGCGAGTGCCCGAGCTGCCGCGACCTCGCCAACGGCGGACCCGGCTCGCTCGACGTCGTCGAGATCGACGCGGCCAGCCACAACGGCGTCGACGATGCCCGTGATCTGCGCGAACGCGCGATCTACGCACCTGCTCGTGACCGGTACAAGGTGTTCATCCTCGATGAGGCGCACATGGTCACCTCGCAGGGCTTCAACGCCCTGCTCAAGATCGTCGAGGAGCCGCCGCCGCACATCAAGTTCATCTTCGCGACGACGGAACCCGAGAAGGTCATCGGGACGATCCGCTCACGCACCCACCACTATCCGTTTCGGCTCGTGCCGCCCGAGGCGCTCGGGAACTACCTCGAGGAGCTCTGCCGACGCGAGGACGTCCAGGTCGACAAGGGCGTGCTCCCGCTCGTCGTGCGTGCCGGCGGCGGGTCAGTGCGCGACACCCTCTCCGTGCTCGACCAGCTCATCGCAGGCTCCGGTCCGAACGGCGTCGACTATGCGACGGCCGTGGCGCTGCTCGGCTACACCCCGGATTCTCTGCTCAGCGACATCGTCGACGCGTTCTCCGCCGGTGACGGCGCCGGTGTCTACCGGGCGATCGAGCGGGTCATCGAGTCGGGTCAGGATCCGCGCCGGTTCGTCGAAGACCTCCTTGAGCGGATGCGCGACCTCATCGTCATCCATGCCGCCCCCGAGGCAGCCCATGCCTTCCTTCCGGAAGTGCCGCCGGATCGGCTCGAGCGCCTCACCCTGCAGGCGCGCGGCTTCGGTCAGGCCGAACTCTCCCGTGCCGCCGACATCCTCAACCAGGGACTGACCGAGATGTCGGGGGCGACCTCCCCGAGGCTGCAGCTCGAACTCATCGCCGCCCGCATCCTCCTGCCCGCCTCGGGTCGCAGTCGCGACGCCGTGCTCAGCCGCGTCGAGCGGATGGAGCGGCGTATCGGCATGTCCGCGTCAGGTTCGGGCGGGAACGTTCCGCCCCAGGCCGGTGGTCAGGGGCAGGGCGGGGCTCAGGGCGTTCCGCAGAGTGCGGCGGCGCAGGGCGGGGCGCCTCAGGAGGCCGCTGGGGCTCGGGGCAACGGACCTCAGGGTGTCGGACCTCAGAGCGGATCGACTTCGGCTGAGTCGGCTTCTGTCGGGGCGGGTGCCCCGACCGGTCGGGCCGGTGCGCCGGGGCAGAGCCTCGGTGGGCCGTCGTCTGCTCCTGCGCCCGACGACTTCGACGAACTCACCGCAGCCGCGGCGGCCGCCGAGTCGCTGCTCAACGACACTCCGGCGCCGGCTGCACCAGCGTCGGCTTCACCGGCAAACGGTGCTGACCGGCAGCCTGCACCGATGCAGAATCGCCCCGCTCAGACCGAACGCGACCACACTGCTCAGACAGCACGCGCACCGCAGGACGACCAGCGTCGCGGAGCGTCTGCCGATGGACAGTCTTCTGGGCAGCCTGGTCAGGCGGCTCCCTCGCAGCAGGAGCCACAAGCAGGTCAGGAACGATCTGGTGGTCAGCCGCCGCAGTCTGACGACCGCCGATCGCAGTCGGGTCAAGCGGCTCACTCGCAGCAGAACGATCAGCCGAGCCAGTCCGGTCTGGGAGCGATGCACGACGGTCCGCCGCAATCTGGAAATCAGGCGTCCAGTAGCACCGAGCAGCAGGAGCAGAGGCCTGCTCATCAGCCGGGTTCGGCTCGCGAAGAGTTCGTTCCGAATGACCGGTCGCCACGAGAGCCGGCGGCGCAGCCCGAGCGCTCGAACCGAGAGCAGGCCCCGACCGACCAGCGGACGCAGCCCGCTCGCGACTCCGCCGGTGAGTCAAGTGGTGCACCATCGCCCGCAGGCAGCGGTTCGTCGTCGCCCTCGGGTGGATATCCGTCGTCGCCAGCCGGAGGCGCTGCGCCGAACGATGGTTCCGCGCACAGTGGTTCCGGCGGAGCGGACTCCGAGGCACCTGAGTCGCCTGCGGCGGCATCGCAGTCGGGGCCTGCCGGAGCCGCCGGCGGCATCGGCGGAGAGATCGAAGCGATCCGTCGCGCCTGGCCGAGCATCCTCGCAGCCGTCGAGAAGCGCAGTCGCCTGACGCGTGCGATCATCGCGGCCAATGCCATCCCGCAGTCGTTCTCCGACGGCGTCGTCTACCTCGGCTTCAACAACGCCGGTTCCGTGCAAGGCTTCCAACAGCGTGATCATGCCGCGAAGCTCGCCACGGCGATCAACGACGTCCTCGGCATCGACGCGCGCATCGACATCGGCGACGTCGGCCGCATCGGTGGGAACTCGGGCGGAGCGCCCGGGGGAGGAACAGGCTCGCCTGCGCCGCAGCAGAATCAGAATCGCGGACCCGGAACCGAGTTCCGTCGCCCCAGCCCTGAAGAGGTCGCCGCGGTCGTCGGCACCCGGGAGGTCGACAAGCCGCAGGTCGATCGCGAGAAGTTCTGGGAGACCGGCGACGCCCCGCAGGGCCCGTGGTCTGCCGACGACGAGGAGGGCGAAACAGGCCCCCGCCCCGAAGCGGCGGATGACTCTGCCCGTGATGAGCCCCCTGAGGCTCGCGCCGGACAGGGCGATGCCGGAGCCGAATCGAGCAACGCCGCTGCCGCACCGGCAGAGACAGCATCCTCCGACCTTCGCGTCGATTCGTCAGGCGCCGGTGATGTGAACGCCGCGGAAGCAGAGACCGATCCCGGTTCGAGCGTGCAACCGGCCTCGCGTCCCGAGCAGGGCGCGTCGCCGTTCGGAGGCACTGACGCTCCGTCCCACAGCGAAGAGCCATCGGTATCGCAGCCTTCGTCCCCGGTCGACGACATCGTCGTTCCCGACCTCTCGGACGAGGACTTCTTCGGCCCTTCTGGCGGCGGTGCGAACCCCGCCTCCTCCGTACCGTCGCCTGCTCAGGAACCGACTCCGGCATTCGATTCGACCACCCGTGGTGGGGAATCGGAGTCCCATGGCGGACAGTCGTCACGTGACTTCTCCGACGACGAGCCGATGGAGTATGTCCAGCCGCGGTGGGAGGAACCCGTGTGGCACGACGCGCCGCAGCAGTCGGCTCCCGCCGGTGACGACGCCGATTCGACGAGTGCCGGCAGCGGTGCCGTCGATGTCGGTGCCGTCGTCGTCCCGCCGCCCGAGGACGACGAGGGGGACTACCTCGGCGCCTATGGGGATTCCGATCTCGATTCCGGGGGCGCGGGGATCGCGAATGGTGCGCAGGGGAACGCTTATCCTCAGGGAAGCACGAACGGCTCCGCCTCCGCGCCTGCCAGCGGTGCGAAGCCATTCAAATCCCGGTTCGCTGCGATCGCCGAACGCCACGGCATGGACACCGGCGGATACTCGGCTGGCAGCTCCGGCACAGGCAGCGGTGGGTTCGATGCGCCTGCACCCACCTCAGCGGCACCGGTCGATGCTCGGCCCACTGGCTCCGGCCGGGACGAGGACGAGTATGATCCGGAGACGGACCTCGACATCACCGACGCCCCACAGGTCGGAGTGGCCGTGATCGCCAAGGTCCTCGGCGGAGAGATCATCGATGAAAGAGACGTATGAGCGCAGTGTATGAGGGTGCCCTCCAGGACCTCGTCGAAGAGTTCGGCAAGCTCCCGGGCATCGGGCCGAAGTCGGCCCAGCGGCTCGCGTTCCACATCCTCCAAGCCGATTCCGGTGATGTGAACGCGTTGGCTCAGGCTCTGAGCAACGTCAAGAAGCGTGTGCGCTTCTGCGAGATCTGTGGCAACGTCTCGGAAGAGGCCGAGTGCACCGTGTGTCAGGACCCGCGCCGTGATCGGACGATGATCTGCGTCGTCGAGGAGCCCAAGGACGTCGTCGCCATCGAGCGCACTCGCGAATACCGCGGTCTCTACCACGTGCTCGGGGGAGCGATCGATCCGATGGCCGGCGTCGGCCCGGACAACCTGCGGATCAAGGAGCTCATGCCTCGCCTGCAGAACGGCGAGGTCACCGAGATCGTCATCGCCACCGACCCCAACCTCGAAGGCGAGGCCACCGCCACCTACCTCGTGCGGCTGCTGAGCACTCTCGGGGTGACGGTGACACGGCTGGCTTCGGGTCTGCCCGTCGGCGGAGACCTCGAGTACGCCGACGAGGTCACGCTGGGCCGGGCGTTCTCCGGTCGCCGCGAAGTCGACTGAGCAGATCCCGCCGCGGCCGAGCAGGCCTCTCAGCGGCCGTTGGTCGTGACGGCTCCCTGAGGCGTCTCCACTCACCCGGCCACCACACTCTGAGGCGACGCCACCCCGCCTGCCAACCTGTTTGCGGTCGAAGAACCGAGGAGAATCCGCGATTTTCGCGATTTCGCCTCGGTTCTTCGACCGCAACTCGTCCGCAGCGGCGGCTCACCTCGCAATATTCTGGTTCGACGCCCTTGACACCTTATCGATTATCGTGAAGCATGTTGTTTATCGATATATCGAGTATCGATAAGAGCAGCCCGAATGCGACCAGACGGAGTGTCCCGGTCGTCGAGATGGAAGGTGTGACCAGTGATGGGTGAAACGAACGGAATGCCGGTGGAGATGACGAAGTCGAGCGAAGGCAAGTCGAGGTCGGGAATGGAATCCGTCATCAGCGGAGTGCTCGGAGTCTACGGCGTGTACTTGGCTTACATTCTCGTCAAGGGACTGATCGCCAACGAGATCGGTATTCGGTTCGAGTTCGCCGATGATGCGTCGGCAGCCATCGACGTCGGAGGCAGCGCGGTTGCTCTCTCCGGTCCCGCTGACGTGACCGTTTCGACGGTGCTGCTCGCTCCCGAGACGATGGTGCTCCTCATCATCTCGAAGCTCACGGTGATCATCGGCCTCATCGGTGCGGCGATCATCTGCTTCCCCATCCTCAGGGACATCGCTCATGGAACGCCCTTCACGTCGCGCGCACTCAAGGCGCTGTCCGTTCTCGCGCTGTCGGTCGCAATTCTCGTCATCATCTACGCGATCGCTGCGACGCTCGGCTCCAACCTCGCCTCGCGCGACCTCGGCATCTCCGACTCTGTCAGCGGCGGTCTCGGAGTCACCCAGGTGTTCCTCTTCCTCGGCATCGCCGGCGGCATCGCGCTCCTGCAGCGCAGCTTCGCATCCGGGCGCAAGGCGCAGGAAGAACTTGAGGGGCTCGTCTGATGCCGGCCGACCTCGGCGAAGGGCGAGTGGTCTGCCACCTCGACGCGCTGCTCACCCAGCGGGAGATGACGCTCACCGAACTGTCGAACGCCGTCGGCGTGTCCCTGGCCAACCTCTCCGTGCTCAAGAACAACAGGGCAAAGGCCATCCGGTACTCGACGCTCGTCGCCCTCTGCGCCGCGCTCGACTGCCAGCCCGGTGACCTCTTCACCGTCACCACGGCGGAGGACTGATCGCGGCCACCGGCGGCTCGGTCAAGCCGGCCAGCACTTTTCGAAGCGAGGAACGTTCGAAAAGTGCTGGCCGGCTTGAGCGAGCGTCGCGAACGGCTGGGGGCGTCGAAAAGTGCTGGCCGGCTTGAGTGAGCGTGGCAATCGGCCTGGAGCGTCGAAAAGTGCTGGCCGGCTTGACCGAAAGAGACCACTGCCCAAGGTGAGACAGGTGTCTGTATGACGGGCACCCCCTCGGGGCGAAGTGCCCACCTCCTACAATGGTGGGGACGCCGGTCCGCCGACGCCGTCTGCCTCACCGCAGCGCTCGGCACTGCGAGAGCAGTCGATCGGCGCAGTCCGCATCAGCGAACAGGAAGAGACTTCAGTGAGCTTAGTCGTCCAGAAGTTTGGCGGGTCCTCGGTTGCCGACGCAGAGTCGGTCAAACGTGTGGCCCAGCGCATCGTCGAATACCGACAAGCCGGCCACGAGGTGGTCGTGGTGGTCTCGGCGATGGGGGACAGCACGGACGACCTCATCGACCTCGCCCAGCAGGTCTCTCCGCTGCCCCCGGCGCGTGAGCTCGACATGCTCCTCACCGCCGGAGAGCGGATCTCGATGGCCGTGCTCGCGATGGCGATCGCCAACCTCGGCTTCGAAGCCCAGTCGTTCACCGGTTCCCAGGCCGGAGTCATCACCGATGAGCAGTTCGGCAAGGCGCGGATCATCGACGTCACTCCGGGGCGGATCCGCTCCGCCCTCGACGACGGCAACATCGCCATCGTCGCCGGATTCCAGGGCGTGAGCCAGACGGCGAAGAACATCACGACGCTCGGCCGCGGCGGCTCCGACACCACGGCCGTCGCCCTCGCCGCCGCCCTCGACGCCGACGTCTGCGAGATCTACACCGACGTCGACGGCGTCTTCACCGCCGACCCTCGCATCGTCTCGACCGCGCGCAAGATCGACGAGATCGGCTTCGAGGAGATGATGGAGATGGCGGCCTCGGGCGCCAAGGTCCTCATGCTCCGGTGCGTCGAGTACGCTCGGCGCTACGACGTCCCGGTCCACGTGCGTTCGTCCTTCTCGCGCAAACAGGGCACCTGGGTGACCGATTCGGCCATCCCCGAAGCATTTCTGCCGGCACGGAGTGCGAAGGCAGCGGAAACAGAAACGGAGTCCACCATGGAACAGGCAATCATCTCCGGAGTCGCGCACGACCGCTCGGAAGCCAAGGTCACGATCGTCGGCGTCCCCGACGTCCCGGGCAAGGCGGCGGAGATCTTCAAGACGATCGCCGCGCAGGAGATCGACATCGACATGATCGTCCAGAACATCTCCACCCGCGAACCGGGGAAGACGGACATCTCGTTCACGCTGCCGAAGACCGACGGAGCGAAGGCCATCGAAGCCCTCGACGGTGCGAAGGCGAAGATCGGCTTCGACCAGGTCCGCTACGACGACCAGATCGGCAAACTCTCCGTCGTCGGCGCCGGCATGCGCTCCCACCCTGGGGTCACCGCGACGCTCTTCGAAGCGCTCAGCGACGCCCAGGTCAACATCGACATGATCTCCACCTCGGAGATCCGCATCAGCGTCGTCACCCGAGCCGACCTGCTCGACGACGCCGTCCGTGCCGCCCATGCGGCCTACGGACTCGACACAGAGGACAACGAAGCAGTGGTCTACGGAGGGACAGGACGATGAGCGTTTCAATCGGAGTGGTCGGAGCCACCGGCCAGGTCGGCGGCGTCATGCTCGACCTCCTCGCCGACGATCCCGGGTTCGAGATCGAGAACCTGCGGCTCTTCGCCTCGGCCCGCTCGGCAGGCAAGGTCGTCGAATTCCAGGGCCGTGAGATCGTCGTCGAGGATGCCGCCGAGGCGGACCCGACCGGACTCGACATCGCCCTCTTCTCCGCCGGCGGGGCGACCTCCCGTGCCCAGGCTGAGCGGTTCGCCGCCGCCGGGGTCATCGTCGTCGACAACTCCTCGGCCTGGCGCTCGGACCCCGAGGTGCCCCTCGTCGTCAGCGAGGTCAACCCCGAGGCCCTCGACACTGTGCCCAAGGGCATCATCGCCAACCCCAACTGCACGACGATGGCCGCGATGCCCGTGCTCAAGGCGCTCGACACGGAGGCGGGGCTGACCCGCCTCATCGTCTCGACCTACCAGGCCGTCTCCGGATCAGGGCTGAGCGGCGTCGAGGAGCTCGCCGGTCAGCTCGAAGCCGGCATCGCCGACGCCCGGGCGCTCACCCGCGACGGCAGCGCCGTCGACCTTCCGGCGCCGAACAACTACGTCGAACCGATCGCCTTCAACGTCCTGCCGATGGCCGGCAGCATCGTCGACGACGGCGAACTCGAGACCGACGAAGAGAAGAAGCTGCGCAACGAGAGCCGGAAGATCCTCGGACTCCCGGACCTCCTCGTCGCCGGCACCTGTGTGCGCGTTCCCGTGTTCACCGGGCACAGCCTGAGCATCCACGCGGAGTTCGCCTCCGACATCACACCCGAGCGGGCCACGGAGATCCTCGCCGAGGCGCCCGGAGTCGTCCTCGACGACGTCCCCACTCCGCTCAAGGCAGCCGGCACCGACCCGAGCTACGTCGGCCGCATCCGCGCCGACCAGTCGGCTCCCGCAGGCAAGGGCCTCGTCCTTTTCGTCTCCAACGACAACCTGCGCAAGGGTGCGGCGCTCAACACCGTCCAGATCGCCGCGCTGCTCGCGGCGAAGCTCGAGGCGCAGGCGGCCTGAGCGGTCGTGCGGTCCCAAGCGGACCGTAGCGGGAACCATAAACAGGTTGCTATATATAAATATTTATATTAGTGGCGGGCCCTTCGGCTGAGTACTGTGATCGGAGAGATCACCGACTCGACACGAAAGGCCCGCCATGCGCTTGTCCCGACACCTCCTCACCACCGGGTCGATCGGTCTCGTCACCGGCCTGGTCCTCAGCGGGTGCGGCGGCGGGCAGAGCGGCGATTCGGCCGAGCTCTCGGTCGTCACCTCGACGAACGTCTACGCCGACATCATCTCCGCGGTCGCCGGGAACACCGCGGACGTCACGGCGATCATCGACGATCCCAATCAGGACCCGCACTCCTACGAGGCGACGACCCGGGACCGGCTCCGCCTCTCCAAGGCTGACCTCGTCGTCATCAACGGCGGCGGATACGACAGCTTCATGACGACGATGCTCGAGGCCTCCGACGTCAAACCCGAGGTCATCGACGTCGTCGCACTCTCGGGCCTGCCGGGTTCCGAGGACGCCGCCGGTGAACCGCACTCCCACGACCACGCCGACCACGACAGCGCAGACAACGCCGACCACGACCACGCCGGGCATGGAGAGGACGAGTCCGCAGAGGCCGACGGCCACGCCGGACACGACCACGGGGAGTTCAACGAACACCTCTGGTACTCGGTGCCGACGATGACGAAGCTCGTCGACGATGTCGCGCTCCACCTCGGCGAGGCACTGCCCGACCAGGCGGAGACCATCACGGCGAACGCGGAGGAGTACACGGACCGCCTCGGCGAGCTGGAGTCGACGATCGCTGCGGTCAAGGACGAGCACGGGGGAGAGAAGGTCGCGGCGACCGAACCGGTGCCGCTGCGGCTCTTCGACGACATGGGGCTCGAGACCATCACGAGTCCCGAATTCCTCGCCGCTGTCGAGGAGGGCAATGACGTGCCGCCCCTTGTCCTCGAGGACGCCGAGGAGCAGATCTCCTCCGGGGAGGCGGTGCTGCTCGGATACAATACGCAGGCGGCCGGACCCCAGGCAGAGCAGCTCAAGGCCACGGCCGAGGGGGCAGGCGTTCCCGTCGTCGACCTCGCCGAGACGATGCCTCAGGGCGCCGAGTACACGGACTGGATGGGCGGGCACATCGACGCGATCGCCACGGCACTCGAAGGGCATGGGCACTGATGATGACAGGGGATTCCGACACGGTGACGAGGACTCGGCCCACCGCCGACGCAGGGCAGGCGAGCCGGTCGCTCCACGGTGGGGGCCCGACCCCCGCGATCAGCCTCCACGATGCCGAGCTGCGCTTCGGCGACCGGGTGCTCTGGCACGATCTCAACCTCGCGGTCGCACCGGGGGAGTTCCTCGCCGTGCTCGGCCCCAACGGCACCGGCAAGACCTCGCTGCTCAAGGTCCTCCTCGGCGAGCATGGGCTCTACCGGGGCACCGCCGAGATCGACGGTCACCGGGTCCATTCGGGCAACCCGGCCATCGGCTACATCCCGCAGCAGCGCGGCATCGACCCGCACACGCCGATGCGCGGTCGCGACATCGTCCGCATGGGCATCGACGGGTACCGCTGGGGTCCGGGCTGGCCGTCGCGGAAGCGACGGAGGCACGTCGACGAACTCCTCGCCTCGGTGGGGGCTGGGAACTACGCCGACGCCCCGGCGGGCACCCTGTCCGGGGGAGAGCTGCAGCGGCTGCGGGTCGCGCAGGCGCTCGCGAGCAACCCCTCGGTGCTCCTCTGCGACGAACCTCTGCTCTCCCTCGACATGCACCATCAACAGGTCGTCGCAGGACTCATCGACGAGCAGCGGCGGGCTCGCGACGCCGCGGTCCTCTTCGTCACCCACGAGATCAACCCGATCCTGCCCTACGTCGATCGGATCCTCTACATCGTCGGCGGGCACTTCCTCATCGGCACTCCCGCCGAGGTGATGACCTCGGAATCGCTCACCCGCCTCTACGGCTCTCCCGTCGAGGTGGTCCGCGTCGGCGGTCGCCTCATCGTCGTCGGCGGTGAGGACGAATGCACCGACCATCATGTCCACCACCGGGGTGACGTCCACGCCGATGCACCGGCGGTCACCGAGACGGAACGGGGGTCGATCTGATGTCGATCGCCGAGATCGTCTCCAGCCTGTTCTCCTTCGAGGACTACGGGGAACTCGTCGCCCTGCTCACCAATTCCCTCATCGCCGCCGCCCTCCTCGGCGTCGTCGGAGGTCTCATCAGCGTCTTCGTCATGGCCCGGGACATCCCGTTCGCCGTTCACGGGGTCTCCGAGCTCTCCTTCGCCGGCGCCGCCTTCGCCCTGCTCGTCGGCTTCGACGTCGTCGGCGGATCGATCGCAGGCTCCATCCTCGCGGCCCTCATCATCGGCATCGGCGGGGCCCGGGCCTCGGAGAAGAACGCGATCATCGGCGTCCTCATGCCCTTCGGGCTCGGGCTCGCGATCCTCTTCCTCGCCCTCTACGACGGGCGCTCGGCGAGCAAGTTCGGGCTGCTGACCGGACAGATCGTCGCGATCACCCCCGGCCAGATCCTCACCCTCATCGTCTGCGCCCTCATCGTCCTCGTGGTCCTCGCAGTCGTGTGGCGACCGCTCCTCTTCGCCAGCCTCGACCCCGAGGTGGCGCGGGCCAAAGGGGTGCCCGTGTCCGGTCTGACGATCGTCTTCATGCTCGTCCTCGGTCTCGCCGTGGCGCTGAGCGTCCAGGTCGTCGGCGTCCTCCTCGTCCTCGCCCTCCTCATCACGCCCGCTGCCGCCGCCACCCAGGTCTCCGCCTCACCGGTGTGGGTGCCCGTGCTCAGCGTCGTCTTCGCCGTCACCGCCTCGGTCGGCGGGATCCTCCTCGCCCTCGGCTCACCGGTCGTTCCGATCAGCCCGTTCGTCACGACGATCTCCTTCCTCATCTACCTCGTCTGCCGAGTCATCGGGCACCGCCGGCTCAGCTCCCTCCACCGGCGTCGGGCTGCCCGGGCCGAGCGGGGCACCGAGCATACGCAGTCGGTGTGACAAGGTCGGTTGGTGCTTGAGGGTATCCGACACCGACTAAACTGTGTCGAATGAAGACACGCGCACTCGCCGTAGGCAGCCTCGCCCTCCCTGCGGCCGCCGGCCTCTGGGCTGCAGGCATCGAGCCCCATCTCTTCGCCGTCCGCCGCCACACCCTGCCGCTGCTGCCGGCCGGACACGAGCCGCTGCGCATCCTCCACGTCTCCGACCTCCACCTCACCTCGTGGCAGAAGCACCGCGCGGCGTGGGTGAGTGCGCTCACCCACCTCGAGCCCGACCTCGTCGTCAACACCGGCGACAACCTCTCCGCCGACATCGTGCCGCAGGTCCTCGAGGTCTTCGACGGACTCCTGAACGTCCCCGGCGTCTTCGTCCTCGGCTCGAACGACTTCTTCTCCCCGCAGGCGAAGAACCCCGCGAAGTACCTGCGCTCGCCCTCCGAAGTCAAGCACCGCACGAGCCCCGACCTCGACGTCGAGGCTCTCATCAAGGGGTTCGAGGACCGCGGGTGGATCTTCCTCGACAACGCCGAGGCGACCATGGAGATCCGCGGCACCCTGATCGACCTCTCCGGCCTCGGCGATGCCCACATCGACCGCGATCGGATCCGCTGGACCGAGGACGGCGAGCTCGTCCACCCGCGCTTCGATCGGGCGGCTGACCTCAAGGTCGGCGTCACTCACGCCCCATACTCGCGGGCTCTGGAGGCGTTCGCCTCGGCGGGGGCGGACCTCATCATGGCCGGGCACACCCACGGAGGGCAGATCCGGGTGCCGTTCTGGGGCGCACCGGTGACGAACTGCGACCTCGATCGGACACGCGCACGCGGCGTGTTCCCCTATCGGGAGTCGACCGTCGAGATCTCCGCGGGGCTCGGCTTCTCACCGTTCTCACCTGTGCGTTTCGCAGCCCGACCCGAAGTCAGCCTGCTCACGCTCGTGCCCAGGACGTAGCACTTTCACCGTTCTCTGAGACGGCGCTCAACTCCGGTTGGTTAAACTTGGTTTCATGGTGTCTCCTGAGTCAAATCCCGAACCGACCAAGATGGCGGCCTTCCTCCAGTTCGTCGCGGTGAGCGCGGTGGCCGGAATCGTGGCCGCCGGACTTGCCATCCCCGGCGTCGGTGTCGCCACTGCCAGCGCGAACAGCGCCGTCGAGATCTTCAATGCGCTGCCGGCCACGCTCGAGGAGCGCGACCTCGGCGAGAAGTCGACGATGCTCGCCGCCGACGGCTCGAAGATCGCTGACTTCTACTGGCAGAACCGCGTCGAGGTTCCCCTCGACCAGATCTCCCAGGAGATGCAGGACGCGACGATCTCGGTCGAGGACTACCGGTTCTTCGAACACGGAGGCATCGACCTCGAGGGCATCGCCCGCGCGGCGGTGCACAATATGGTCTCCTCGACGACGCAGGGCGGTTCGACGCTGACTCAGCAGTACGTGAAGAACGTGCTGGCCGAGAACGCCCACGCGGAATCGAACCGGGAAGGCGTGGAGGCCGCCAGGGAGTCCGAGGGCACGGCTGGCTACGCGCGCAAGCTGCGTGAGGCGAAGCTCGCCGTTGCGGTGGAGAAGAAGTACGACAAGAAGGAGATCCTCAACCGCTACCTCAACATCAACAACTACTCGGGATCGCCGAACGTCTACGGCGTGCAGGCAGCGGCCTACCGCTACTGGGGCATCGACGCGAAGGACCTCAACATCCAGCAGTCGGCGATGCTCGCCGGCATCGTGCAGAACCCGTCGGCGTTCAATCCCGAGCGCTTCCCCGACGCCGTGCTCGAACGCCGCAACGTCGTGCTCGGCCAGATGCTCAAGTACGGGCACATCACCCAGAAGCAGTACGACGAGGCGGTCAAGACCGGCCTCGACCTCAAGATCAGAGAGACCCCGAACGGCTGCTCGGCGGCAGAGAACAGCGCCGCGTTCTTCTGCAACTACGTCGTCAACGTCATCAAGAACGACGAGAGCTTCGGCAAGACCGTCGAAGATCGCATCGCCACCCTCCAGCGCGGCGGCCTGACGATCAAGACCAGCCTCAATCCCGACATCCAGAAGATCGCGGACAAAGAGGTCAAGAAGCGCGTCCCCGTCGGCGATCCCTCGGGAGCCGGCCATGCCCTCGTGACGATCGAACCGGGTACCGGTGAGGTCATCGCCATGGCTCAGAACCGTGAGTACACGGAGGGCGAGGTCGAGAAGAAGGACAAGAACAAGAAGACGAACATCAACTACACCGTCGACAAGAAGCACAACGGCGGTGCCGGCTTCCAGGTCGGTTCGACGTGGAAGCCGTTCGTGCTGGCCACGTGGCTGAAGTCGGGCAAGAGCCTCAACGCCTCGGTGAATGCGACGAAGCGCAACTTCCCGGCGAGTTCGTGGAAGTACAGCGGCTGTCCCAACATGGCCGGTGACTGGGATCCGAACAACGCCGGCGACGGTTCGGGCAAGGGCTCGATGACGGTGCTCAACGCCACGAAGAACTCGGTGAACACCGGGTATGCGGCCATGGGCAACCAGCTCAACATGTGCAAGATCATGGACACCGCGATGGATCTCGGCATCCGCTACGGCAGCGGAGAAAAGCTCGACTACGCCGACAAGTCCGGCTTCATCCAGGCGCTCTCCCCGTCGTCGATCCTCGGCACCACGGAGACGACCCCGATCGCGATGGCCGCGGCGTTCGCGACCTTCGCCAACGACGGAAAGTTCTGCGGACCGAAGCCGATCCTCGAGATCACGGACCGCAACGGCAAGAACATCGACGTCCCGGGCGAGGAGTGCAAGCAGGTCCTCGACAAACAGGTCGCGCGCGGCGTTGCCTACGCGCTGACGCAGACATTCAAGGGCGGTACGACCAGCAGTCTGGGAATCGGCGTGCCCGCCGGCGCGAAGACCGGTACGACGAACTTCGAGGTCGGCCACACCTGGCTGCTCGGATTCACCAAGACCCTGTCGACGGCCGTGTGGACCGGTGACCCGCGAGGCACCCGCGACTGGCGCAAGAACGGCAAGGGCAAGGTGCGCGGTCAGATCTACGGTGCGACGATCTCCGGTAAGACCTGGCAGGCGTTCATGAGCAAGGCCGTCAAGGAGACCAAGGGCAACACCGGCTTCCCGAAGCCGAGCTCGAAGTACTTCCAGGGCGGGGGCTCCGGTGGCGGAGGCGGTTCGTCATCGACCGGCACCAACCGCGGCGGCGGAGGCGGAAACGGCGGAGGCGGAAACGGCGGCGGCGGTTCCTCTAACGGCGGCGGAGGCGGCGGCGACCGTGGCAACGGCGGTGGCGGCGGTGGAAACGGCGGCGACGGTGGCGGCGACAACGGCGGCGGGGGAGACGAAGCCCCCGGCCTCGGCGGCAACTGAGTCGACGGCGGCTGACATCGGTGGGGCGGAACGATCTTCTCGATCGTTCCGCCCCACTCGCGTCTGCGACGTCCCCGTCGCCATTGTTCCGCCTTCTCCGCTAGTGTGGGGTGGGGCAATGAGCGACGCGTGAACACGCGCCGAGACTGCCAGCCCGCCCGGGCCGAGACACGTGCACCGGGTGCCGACGAACCGAGTAGGAGAGCCATGACCAAGTGGGAATACGTCACCGTTCCGCTCATCGTCCATGCGACGAAGCAGATCCTCGATCAGTGGGGTGAGGACGGCTACGAACTCGTGCAGGTCGTGCCGGGGCCGGACAACAACGGTCTCGTCGCCTACCTCAAGCGCCCCAAGCCCTGACCCCCGCTCAGCAGTCTGCACTCTTCGTCGAAGGAGACCACCCATGTCGACCGTCCTTGACCGCATCAGCGAACTCGGCCTCGAGCTGCCGAAGGTCGCAGCCCCCGCCGGCGTCTACGTCCCGGCCCTGCGCACCGGCAACTACGTCTACACCTCCGGTCAGCTGCCGGTCGTCGACGGTGCGCTGCCGACGACGGGCCACCTCGGCGCCGAGGTCGACGTCGACACCGGCTACCAGCTGGCGCGGATCGCCGGGCTCAACGCTTTGGCCGCGATCGCCTCGGTGATCGGCGACCTCGACAGGATCGTGCGCGTCGTCAAGGTCACCGGCTTCGTCAACTCCACCGACGACTTCACCCAGCAGCCGTCGGTCATCAACGGCGTCTCCGAGCTCTACGGGGAGATCTTCGGGGACAAGGGCCAGCACGCCCGCAGCGCCGTCGGAGTCAACACGCTGCCGCTCGGCACTCCCGTCGAGGTCGAGGTCGTCGTCGAGGTCGAGGACGATGCCGCTTAGCGGACGCTCCCTCCCGGTCTCCACGGAACTCACCTGGCTGCTCGACCTCTGGCGCTCAGAGGGACGACGGCCGGTTCCCGAGCCCCCACGGCCCGCCTCGGCGATCATCCTCGTCCGCGACACCCGTGAGGGGCTCGAGACGTTCGTGACGCGTCAGCTCGACGCGCGCGGCGTCGAGGACCGCAACCGCTGGGCCTATCCCGTCGGGGACCTGCGCCCGAGCGATCTGCGCAAGCTGCCGGTCACCGGATGGAAGTCGTCCCGGTGCGCGATGACGCTGAGCATCGAGAACAAGTCACGCGCCCTGCAGCAGTTCTCCGCTGCCGCGCGCGTCGCCTTCGCCTCGACCGGGGTGCTGCTGGCAGAGAACGTCGACCACGACCTCGTCGCGAGTCCGCAGACGGAATGGCAGGCGACACGGTATCGGCTGCTTTCGAACGAGGTGTCGTGGTCGCAGGTGCTGCGCGAGCGGGACCTGCGGCTGCGCCCCGACCTCCTCAAGCCGTGGCTGCGCTGGATCAACACGGCGACCCAGCTCCACCGCTTCGACACCACGTACTTCCTCGCCGCCGTGCCCTTCGGCCAGGAGGTCGACTTCCTCGCCTCGAACGAGAGCTCGGGCGGGTGGAAGCGACCCGAGGAGATCCTCGCCGACGCCGCCGACGATCCCGACCGGATCAGTGCGAGCACGCGGCTGATCGTCGAGAGCCTGCAGACCGTTCCGACCGTGGGAGCGGCCATGGCCCAGGTTCGCGACGTCCACCCCCTGCGTCCGGAGATCGCCGACGAGGACGGCGAATGGCGGCTCGTCATCCACCCCCGCCGGGACTTCCACCAGAAGGGCACCCTGCGCGACCGCGATGTGGCCGTCGGCGACGATGAGGAAGAGGACCGCACCGGGCTGATGAGCCTGGGCGCCGACGACGATGACGCGACCAGCGCAGACGAGGACACCGACGACTCATGAGGATCCGTGCGAACAACCCGTCCCCGATGACCCTGACCGGGACGAACACCTATGTGCTCGCCTCCCGCGACGACACCGCGGCCGTGATCGTCGACCCCGGTCCCGAACTCGCTGAGCACCGTGAGCGCTTCCTCGCCGAGGTGGGGGACCGGAGGCTGGCGGGCATCGTCCTCACCCACCAGCATGCCGATCATTCCGAGATGCTCGGCAGCGTCGCCGACTGGGCGCCCGAGGTGCCCGTCTACGCCGTCCTCGACCGGTTCGCCCGCCACACCCCACCGGTGGTCGACGGCGATCGCATCGTCTTCGGGGATGATCCTCTCGACGTGATCGAGGTCGTCGCGACGCCGGGGCACACCGGTGACAGCATCAGCCTCCTCCATGACGGCGTCCTCTACAGCGGCGACACCATCCTCGGTGAGGGGACGACGATAGTCACCCACCCCGAGGGTTCGCTCGGGGACTACCTGGTGAGTCTCGATCGGCTCCGCGAGCTCTATGACTCAGGGGCGTATGCGCGCATCGAACCGGCCCACGGCCCGACGATCGAGTCACCCGCCGAGGTGATCGACCACTACCGCGACCACCGCCGTGAGCGCATCGCCCAGGTCAGGGCCGCGCTCGAGCAGGGCGCGACGACCGCGGCCGAGGTCTGCGACATCGTCTATCACGACGTCGACCCGCGGGTCCGCGGAGCCGCCGAGCAGATCGTGCGCGCCCAGCTGAGCTACCTCGGCGCCCTGTCCCCGGACGACGCATAGGACAGGGGCACCAGGCGAGGTGCCGCCCGACCCGTTTGTGGTGCCCGGCCAAGTTGTTGATGCCCGACCCGTTTGTGGTGCCTGGCCCGTTAGTGGTCGAAGAACCGAGGAGAATCGGCGGTTTTGGCTCATTTCCCTCGGTTTATCGACCACAAATGCGGGGGTGGAGGGGGGGAGACGTCGCCGAAGGCCCCGGCAGACGGCGAACGCCCCGACAGTGACTGTCGGGGCGTTCGCAGTCTGCGACCGGTGCAGGCCGGCCGGCGTGATCAGCGGGCGCGGTTGCGCATGCGCTCCATGTCGAGGATGACGACCGAGCGGGCCTCGAGGCGGATGAAGCCGCGGGCGGCGAAGTCGGCCAGCGCCTTGTTCACGGTCTCACGGGAGGCGCCGACGAGCTGCGCGAGCTCCTCCTGCGTGAGGTCGTGGGCGACGAGGACGCCGTCGGGAGCCGGCTTCGAGAAGCGGGCGGCGAGGTCGAGCAGCGCCTTGGCGACACGACCGGGGACGTCGGAGAACACGAGGTCGCCGACGGTCTCGTTCGTCCGGCGCAGGCGCTGGGCGAGTGCCTTGAGGAGGTTGAGTCCGGCCTGCGGACGGTCCTTGAGCCACGTCGTGAGGTCTTCGTGCTTGAGGCTGAGAAGTTCGGACTGGGAGACCGCGGTGACGGAGGAGGACCGCGGGCCCGGATCGAAGAGGCTGAGTTCGCCGATGATCTCACCCGGTCCGACGACGGAGAGGAGGTTCTCGCGGCCGTCGGAGGACTCGCGGCCGATCTTGAGCTTTCCGGTGGAGACGATGTAGAGCTCGTCTCCGGCGTCGCCTTCGTGGAAGAGCACGGTGCCCCGGCGGAGGCTCCGCGGCTTCATGAACTTCATCAATGCGCTCGTCGATTCGTCATCGAGTCCGGCGAAAAGCGTTGCGCCCCTCACAACTTCAATATCCACAGTGTCCTCCTTGTGATGGTCTCCACACATAAATCTACCTGGTCAAGGGTACCTGGACCACCAAATACGCGCGGGTCGTGGGAATTGAGGGTCCCTTGTGTCGTTTCCTCGGCCCTCGCCGAGGTGGGTCACGGTTGCGTGCGCACGCTGTGAGCCGGACAACTGCGGTATCGGCTCCTGCGGATTAGAATCGACACTTGTGTTGACCGTGGCAGAGAAGAGCGCGCGCAGGTTCGCCAAGGAGACCCCTCTGGGGAAGACGCGCCGCGCGCGGAAGATCAATCGGATCCTCGCCGAGGTCTACCCCAACGCGAAGTGCGAACTCGACTTCGAGACCCCATTCCAACTTCTCATCGCCACCGTGCTCTCGGCGCAGACGACGGACATCCGCGTCAACGCCGTCACCCCGGGACTCTTCGCCGCCTTCCCCGACGCGCACGCACTTGCGGTCGCCAACCTCGGCGAGGTCGAGGAGCTCATCCGCTCGACCGGGTTCTACCGGGCTAAGGCCCGCAACATCGTCAAGCTCGCGAACGACCTCGTCGACGACTACGACGGCGAGGCGCCCCGGACGATGGAGGAGCTCGTCAAGCTCGCCGGTGTCGGGCGGAAGACGGCGAACGTCGTCCTCGGCAACGCCTTCGACACCCCCGGCATCACCGTCGACACCCACATGGGCCGCCTGGCGCGGCGTTTCGGGTGGACGACGGAGACCGACCCGGTCAAGGCCGAGGAGGACATCGCCGCGCTCTTCCCCACGAAAGAGCTCACGCTGCTCTCCCACCGGGTGATCTTCCACGGCCGTCGCATCTGCCACTCCCGCAAGCCGGCGTGCGGGGCCTGCCCGCTGATGGCACTGTGCCCGTCGTTCGGCATCGGCGAACTCGATCCGGCCAAGGCCGAGGCGATGCTCAAGTACGAGATGGCTCCCCTGGCATGAGCGACTTCCTCGACGGCCTCTCGGGTTCCGGAAGGCATGCTGCTGACGGTGGAGTCCCCGTTGCCGACGGGGCGGTCCCGACTGCCGACGCCGAGGCGGTCGCACCGAGGTCGGAGGATCCCGAGCGCGCTGACGATCCGGATCTGCGTGATCAGCTGGCGCGTCTCGCCGAGTCGAAGGGTTCGCCGCTGTGGCTGCGCCGTGCGAAGGCCCGCGGTGACGCCGTCGTCCGCGACGCCGCCGTCCTCATGCTCTTCGGCCGCGGCGGCGCCCCGCGCACGGATGCCGGTCGAGCCGCCCTGCCGCACCTCGAGGAGAAGGGCGTCGCTGACGTCGACATCGTCCTCCTCCAGCGGGCGAGCACTCTGCGCCTCCACCCCGGACAGGTCGCCTTCCCCGGAGGGGGACGCGACCCCGAGGACGACTCGATGGTCGCTGCCGCCCTGCGCGAAGCCGAGGAGGAGGCCGGCATCGTCCCGGCCAGCGTCGATGTCCTCGGTCAGCTCGAACCTCTCTACATCCCGGTAAGCAGGTTCCAGGTCACCCCCGTCGTCGGCTACTGGGCGGTGCCCGGGGTCGTGTCCGTCATGGACGAGGCAGAGTCGTACTCCGTCTACCGGGTCGCGATCGCCGATCTCGTCGCCCCCGCCAACCGCGGCAGCTTCTCGAGGCCTGATCTCGCGATCACCACCCCGGCCTTCGACGTCGGAGTGCTCAAAGTGTGGGGCTTCACCGCCGGCATCCTCGACTTCGCCCTCGACGAACTCGGTTGGGCGCTCGACTGGGATCGCAAAGCCGCAATCGACATCGACTACTGAACCGATCGGCCACTGAGCCGATCGACTCCTGAGCTGAGGAGCCCGCTGAGCTGAGAAATCCGCAGGACGTCCCCGCGGGGACGTTCGGAGACGCGAATGGCGCCGAGTCCCACGTGGGAACTCGGCGCCATGCCTGTCGATGGTGGTCGGGTCAGTACCGCGGACCCGAGGGGTTCTTCAGCGCCCGCTTGACCGCGGCGACGATCGACTTCGCCGAGGCGATCGCTCCGCCCGGAACCGGGTTGCCCTTCTTCAGCAGCGGCACCGCGATGAGCACGAGGATGACGGCGATGACGGCGAGGATGCCGAAGATGATGAGGAAGCTCGCCCACCACGGCCAGTCGAGTCCTTCACGGAACGCGGCGGCTCCGGCGAAGATCACCATGAACGAGCCGAGGAACAGGAAGAACAGGGCCGCGAGCGCCAGGGCCGATCCGATCCCCAGGTTCTTCGCCCCAGCGGTGGCCTCGGCCTTCGCCAGCGCGAGCTCCTCCTCGGCGATCGCCTTGGAATCGTCGCCGATGTCCTTGATCAGTTCGCTGATCGACCTCTCGGCCATGAGTGCTCCTATCGCCAGAAACGTTGTGACAATCTTTCTCAAGAGTAGTCTGAACGTTCCTCCTCACCAAAGACGTGCAGGATCAGTGTCGAGTCACGATTTCGCCACCGATTCCTCGATGAGCTTCATCACCGAGGAATCGGCAAGAGTCGTGGCATCCCCGACCTCGCGATTCTCAGCGACATCCTTGAGCAGACGCCGCATGATCTTGCCCGACCGGGTCTTCGGCAGCTCCGAGACGATGTGCACCTGCTTCGGCTTGGCGATCGGACCGATCTCCTTGCCGACGAACTGGCGCAGCTCCTCGGCGGTCTCCGGGCTGTCCTCGACGCCGCCGACGGTGATGACGAACGCGATGACGGCCTGGCCGGTCGTGTCGTCCGCGGCACCGACGACCGCCGCTTCGGCGACCGAGGGGTGGGCGACGAGCGCGGACTCGATCTCCGCGGTCGAGAGGCGGTGCCCGGAGACGTTCATGACGTCGTCGACGCGGCCGAGGAACCAGATGTCCCCGTCCTCATCACGACGTGCCCCGTCACCGGCGAAGTAGGTGTCCTCGAACCGCGACCAGTACGTCTCCTTGAAGCGCTCGGGGTCCTTCCAGATCCCACGCAGCATCGACGGCCACGGCTGCCGGATGACGAGGAGACCGCCCTCGGGTCCTGCAGGGTTCTCCCCGGTCTCGTCGACGATGTCGACGGAGATGCCGGGGATCGGGCGCTGCGCCGACCCCGGCTTCGTCGCGAGCACACCGGGCAGGGGAGCGATCATGTGGGCACCGGTCTCCGTCTGCCACCACGTGTCGACGATCGGGCACCGCTCTCCGCCGATGACGCGGTGGTACCAGCGCCAGGCTTCGGGGTTGATCGGCTCGCCGACGCTGCCGAGGAGGCGCAGGCTGGACAGGTCGTACTTCGCGGGGATCTCCTCGCCCCACTTCATGAACGTCCGGATCGCCGTGGGCGCGGCGTAGAGCGTCGTCACCTTGTTCTTCTCGACGATCTCCCACCAGCGGCCCTGGTCAGGCGTGTCCGGGGTGCCTTCGTAGATGACCTGCGTCATCCCCGCAGCGAGCGGACCGTAGGCGACGTATGAGTGCCCGGTGACCCAGCCGACGTCCGCGGTGCACCAGAAGACGTCGGTCTCCGGCTTCGCGTCGAAGACGGCCTTCATCGTGTAGAGGACCTGGGTGAGGTACCCGCCCGAGGTGTGGAGGATGCCCTTGGGCTTTCCGGTGGTTCCGGAGGTGTAGAGGATGAAGAGCGGGTTCTCGGCTTCGAAGAACTCGGCCTCGTGTTCGGGGCTGGCCTGGTCGACGGTGTCCTGCCACCACTGATCCCGACCCTCGGTCATCTCGACGTCCTGGCCGGTGCGGCGGACGACGATGACGTGCTCGACCGGGGTGTCGCCGTGGGAGAGAGCCTCATCGACGGCCGGCTTGAGGCTCGTCTCCTTGCCGCGGCGATAGCTGCCGTCGGCGGTGATGACCACGCGCGCCTCGGCGTCGATGATCCGCGAGCGCAGGGCATCGGCGGAGAAGCCGCCGAAGACGACGGAGTGGGCCGCGCCGAGGCGGGCGCACGCGAGCATCGCGATGATCGCTTCGGGGATCATCGGCAGGTAGATCGCGACCCGGTCTCCGGCCCTGACACCGAGTTCGGTGAGGGTGTTCGCCGCCTTCGACACCTCGGCGAGGAGTTCGGCATAGGTCAGTGTCCGGGAGTCCCCGGGTTCGCCTTCGAAGTTGATGGCCACACGGTCGCCGTTGCCGGCGAGCACGTGCCGGTCGAGGCAGTTGTACGCGACGTTGAGCTTTCCGTCGGCGAACCACTTCGCGAACGGCGGGTTCGACCAGTCGAGCACCTCGGTGAAGTCGTCCTTCCAGTCGACGAGTTCACGGGACTGCTCGGCCCAGAAGCGCTCGAAGTCCTCGGCACCGCGCTCATAGGCGTCTTCCCTGACATTGGCGGCGGCTGCGAACTCCTGTGGCGGGGCGAAGGTCTCGGTCGCCTCGGCGCTGTCGGTCATGATTCCCTCCGGCTTCTTTGATGGAACGAAGATTCCCTCCGACTGTATACCCGCGGGGGTGACCCCGGTCAGCCTGACGTCGGTGATGAGCGGGGGTGAGCGGGGGTAGTCATGACGGGTCGCATGTGCTAATGCGGTGCGCTGTGGCGCTTCGGCAAGGGGACTGGCGGCGAAGAATGCGTGCGCACGGGTGCCGAGGTCTGCAAGGATGGCCCTAGGTCTGCCAGGATGGACCCCGCAGACAGGACAGTGTCCCTACGATCGACTGGAGCCAGCGATGAGTTCGCCGCACCATCCCACAGGACCAGGAGCGCCGCAGTGGCGCGACCAGCCGGGCCCCCATCCCGGACCGAACGGCCAGCCGTTGGCCGGAAGCCAGTACGGACAGGGCCCGGGCAATCCGGGTCCCGGCGGCCAGTACGGACAGGGTCCGGGCCCGTACGGTCCGGACGCCCAGGGCGGGCAGCCGACTCCCTACGGATCCGGTCCGGGACCGTATGGCTCGGGACCTGCGCAGCACGGGTCGGGTCCGGGACCCTACGGTTCGGGGCCGGGACAGTACGGTCAGGCACCGGGACAGTACGGGTCGGGACCGGGCCAGTATGGGTCGGGCCCAGGACCCTACGGCTCCGGTCCGGGACAGTTCGGCCCGGGACCTGCCCCGCAGCGTCCTCGCCGCACGGGACCCGGCCTGCTCGGCCCGCTCACCCTGCGCGACCTCTTCCTCCTCTTCGCGGGACTGCTCGCACTCATCGTGCTCTTCGTGCCCTACAAGAACTACGACATCATCACGATGTCGCTGTGGTCGTGGAACATCGATGCGATGGGCACCTTCGTCTTCGTCGTGCTCGCCATCCTCCTCATCGTCGGGGCCGTGCTCATGAACAAGTTGGGCAACGGTCGGATGCGTGTGGGGTCACTCGGTCTCGACCAGTTCATCTCCGTCCTCTCGTCTGTCGCGTTCGCCTTTGCGTTCGTCCAGCTCATCACCTCGGCGCCGTACTGGAGCGTCGGCGCCTATCTCGCGTTCTTCGCCGCGCTCATCGCGTTCTTCGCCGGTGTCTTCACGATGCTGCCGTTCTTCGCCGCTGAGTTCGCCGGACGCGAGGACGTCCCCGCCCACGCCAAGGCGCGTCCGGTGACCAAAGCCGCTCAGCATCCCGCGCCGCAGGCCCACGTGCCCGGCGGGTTCGACGGCGGTTACGGCAGCGGCCCCCACCCCGGTGCGCAGGGACCCCAGGGTCAGGGTGGCCCCGGCGGGGTCGGCCCGGGCCAGTACGGGCAGGCAGTGCCCGGTCAGGACGGCCCGAGCCAGTACGGCGCCCCGCAGGGCGGCTACGGCCAGCCCGGCTACGATTCGGCACAGCCGACCTGGGGATCCGATCAGTCCGCATATGACGCAGGACAGCAGGGTCGACCAGGCGATCAGGCCGCGTCCGGCCGGCACGCCTACTCCGATGATGCGGGCAGCCCGTTCACCGGTGGGACCCCGCGCCCGCAGGCGTCCTTCGCCCCGCCGGCCGAGGACCGCTCCTCCGGCACCGATGATGCCTCGGGACAGCCGGTGCAGAGCACCGGATCCGGGCAGACGTACCTCGGCGACCAGCATCCGCGGGATCCGCGGCATTCGCAGAGCGAGCCGACGCAGACCTTCGGGCTCGGCACCGAACCCGAGGAATCCGCGTGGACGTCGACCGCGTCGGCCGCCTCGACCGCCTCGACCGCGTCGGCTGCCGAGCCGACTCCGGCGGAATCGCAGGCCGACGCCGACGACGCGTCTGTGGGACGTCGCGACGGGACCGCTGGTGACGACAGTGCCGACGCCGCGGCCCCGCAGACCAACGCCGATGACACCGTGGCGATCAGCCGGACCGTCGTCGAGAGCGGCCCGACCTCGACCGAGGAGGAGACCATCATCTCGGTCTCCGAACGCCGCCGCGGACGCCATTCCGCCGAGTCCACCGTGGAGGCCGAGTCCTCGGCCAACGCTGCGTCACCGGATTCCGACGCACGGTCGGGATCGAGCACGGTCTCGCAGCCCGGCACAGTGACCTCGTCGACCGTGACCTCGGCCGACGAGCCGGGACCCGGCCCGCTCGGGGTCTTCGACGGCGGCACGAAGGCGGCCGCGTCCCAGGGGACGGAGTCCCGGTCGGCGAATGCCTCACCCGCTTCGAGGGAGGGTGCGGCCGAGGATGCGACATCCGCCGAGACGACGTCCGCGAGCACGTCGTCCGCCAACGCGACATCGGCAGACGCGACGTCCGTGGACTCAGCGACGACGACCTCCGCATCCGCTGAGTCCGAGGAGAGCAACATCCGCTCGACCGAGGCGACCGTGGTCAACGCCGAGGGTGTCGTCGAGACCGATCCCGGTGCGGACCCCACCGGCAAGGAAGGTGCCGAATCGAGGGCGGATGACTCCCGCGCCTCGACGGAGCGCCGAGGCGTCGTCGCCGCATCGAGCGGAGTCACCGTCGCGTCGGGAGACGACGTGACGACCACCGAGGCTGAGTCCTCGACCGAGCGGACAGCGATGACGGGCGACCGCGCTTCGAGCTCGCCTGACGGCGACTCGGCCGACCGCGCTATGGGCTCGGGCGACGGAGGCTCGGCCGACCGCTGGTCAGTCGGCGACCGCCGTCCTCAGGACCAGGGTTCGACCGAGACCGTCGGCGACGAGCCTGTCAGCCGCGAGACCGCCGGCGAGGAGACCGTCCAGGTCGACGCCGTGACCACCGAGGACAGCCGGTCCTCGGCGGAGCCGACGACCGAGCGGACCACACCACCGGACTCCGACGAACCGACGCAGTACGTGCCGATGACGAACTATCGGGACTCCTCCCAGGAGCGGACCGCGTCGACGGATCGGGATACTTCGGATGGGGAGTCGTCGGACCGCAGCGCATCGGGCTCGGGTGCGGACCGGCCGGCGTCGAGCACCGCGGAGACCACTGAGGAGAAGACGGTCATCCAGGCGTTCTGGTTCGCCGTTCCCGAGCCGCGCGAGGCCGTCGACGCGACGACCGGGATGCCGGTGTTCACGATCTACCCGGGTGACTGGTTCCTCGCGCTCGAGGATCACGGGTCGTCGTTCACGGTCCGCGATTCCGACGGCAAGGAGGGCGTGCTGCGCAACCTCGAAGGCATCCAGCGCGGCTGACTCGTGCGCTGAGTCTGTGGACGGTGCGGACGGTCTGCGCCGCACCTGACCCGGCATCAGGCACGTACCCGACGCCGCACGCCCGGCCTGACCGGGTGCGATGCGCAGGCGAAACGCTGAGGGGCGGCTCCTGTGACTTGTGTCCACAGGGGCCGCCTTTCGTCGTCTCCGTCCACAGCTGCGGACCGGGCCCTGGTCGCGGCCGCCGTCCCGGGGTCATCCTGGGCCCATGCAGATCGCACTCATCACCGACCTCGGCGCGATCACGGAGGAATGCGCCCGTGTCGCCGAGAGCATCGGTGTCGACCTCAAGGTCCTCCCACCCGATTCGGGCGGGTGGCAGAAGGCGGCGCTCATCCTCCTCGGCGAGGACGTCACCGACATTCCCGCCACCGACGGTGCGGACCGCATCCTCGTCGTCCTCGACGGCGACGAGACCGCCTCGGCGTGGCGGCGGGCGGCACACCTCGGCGTCGAACAGCTCGCGATGCTGCCCTCTGCCGCGGAATGGCTGAGCCAGCGCATCATCGCCGCGGTCGAACCCCCGGTGACACCAGGGGTCACGGTCGGCGTCGTCGCCGGCTGCGGCGGGGCCGGCGCCTCGGTGCTCGCATGCGCCCTGGCGAGGCGGGCGGGGGCCGAGGTCCCCACGGTGCTCGTCGACGCCGACCCGCTCGGGGGAGGGCTCGACCTCGTCCTCGGAGCCGAACAGGTGCCGGGACCGCGGTGGTCGGACCTCAGCGCCTCCCGCGGACAGGTGCGGCCCTCGGTGCTCCGCCAGGCCCTGCCCGTCCATGACGGTCTGGCGATCCTCTCATGGGGACGCGACGACACCCTCGACCTCGACCCGGAGATCTTCGACGACGTCCTCTCCGCCGCCTCCCAGGCCTTCGACCTCGTCATCGTCGATCTGCCCCGCCACGCCCCACCCCAGTGGACCAGGCGCTGCCACCACGTCCTTCTCGTCGCTCCCGCGCGCGTGCGCTCAGCCGTCGCCGCCTCCCAGGTCGCCAAACGCCTCTCGCACTCCCATCCCGACGTCCGCCTCGTCGTCCGGGAGACCGGCAGCGGCGGGCTCGACGCTGGACTGCTGGCCGAGTCGATCGGACTCGGGCTCGCCGGCAGCATCCGCGACGACCGCGGGCTGTCGGCCGCCGTCGACCGCGGTGAGGGCATCCCGGGAGGGGCGAGGCTCGGCCGCCTCGTCGACCGTCTGCTCGGGGAGTGGGTGGGAT
Organism: Brevibacterium sp. LS14; assembly: GCF_012027885.1. NCBI lineage: Bacteria > Bacillati > Actinomycetota > Actinomycetes > Micrococcales > Brevibacteriaceae > Brevibacterium > Brevibacterium sp. LS14. Next base: position 26,880 of record NZ_SJXG01000052.1, on the reverse strand, counting down.
GAGCGAATGGCTCGACGCCTCCCTCGTCGCCGAGGTGCGCAAGACCCTGCTCGACAATCCCGGGCCGGTGACCACGGCCGCCGTCGCCGAGGCGGTCCAGCGCACCGGCCGTGTGCTCGGTTCCGCGGCCCTCCTCGACCTCGTCACCCGGCTCTCGGCCCAACTCTCGGGAGCCGGCCCCCTCCAAGCCGTGCTCGACGTCCCCGGCACGACCGACGTCTTCGTCAACGGTCCCCGAGAGGTCTTCGCCGACACCGGCGCGGGACCCGTCCGGCTCGAGCTCTCCCTCGGCTCCGAGGAGGACGTGCGCTCGCTCGCCGTGCGTCTGGCCGCCCTCGGCGGTCGCCGCCTCGACGATTCGAGTCCCTTCGTCGATGTCCGCCTCCCCGACGGGGTGCGGATGAACGCGATCGTCCCTCCCATCGCGGGGGAGCACACGTCGATCTCGTTCCGCGTGCCCAGGCGTTCAGGCTTCACCGTCGACGATCTCCGGGCCGACGGCTTCATCCCCGCCGAGGTCGCAGCGCTCCTCACCGAGGCTGTGGGCTCGCGGGCGAACATCCTCATCTCCGGGGGCACCGGCACCGGCAAGACCGTCCTCCTCGGCGCCCTCCTCGGTCTCGTCGATCCGCTCCACCGCATCGTCGTCGTCGAGGACTCCCGCGAGCTCATCGTCGGCCACCCCCACGTCATCCAACTCGCCGCCCGGCAGGCCAACGTCGAAGGCGGCGGCGAGGTCACGCTCACCGACCTCGTCCGCAACGCCCTGCGGATGCGCCCCGACCGCCTCGTCGTCGGGGAATGCCGGGGACCCGAGATCCGGGACATGCTCACCGCGCTCAACACCGGGCATGAGGGCGGGTGCGCGACGATCCATGCGAACACCGCCGAAGCGGTGCCGAGTCGCCTCGCCGCCCTCGGGGCGCTCGCCGGGATGAGTCCGCAGGCCGTGCACTCCCAGTTCGCCACCGCCATCGACCTCGTCATCCACCTCCGGCGGGTCGGGGTCGACCGCGGGCTCACGGAGCTTGCCATCCCGACCCATGACACCGGTGAGTCCCTGACGATGGAACCCGTGTGGGGGAGAGCCTCCCCGCGAGCGCCGGGGGAGTTCAACCGGCGGGCGCTCGCCCGCTTCGAGGCCGTGCTCGAGCAGAGGTCGTCATGATCGTCCTCCTCGCCGTTCTCGTCGCCGCAGGCATCGTGCTCGCCGCTCCCTCCGACCCCGGTGTGCGCCTGCGCGAGCTCCTCGCCTCCCGCCGAGGCGGGTCCGAGGGCCCGGGGTCCCCTCGCCGAGGCGGTCGCGCAGGAGACGAGGACGCGGAGCGACTGTGGGCGATCGGCGCGGTCGAGAACTGCGCGCATCTGCTCAGGGTCGGCATGACACCGCAGGCGGTGATGGCAACCCTGAGCAGGCAGGATGATCGGCTGCGTCCGATCTCGCGGGCGATCGCCCTGGGCGAGGAGCCGGGACGGGCGATCGCGACCCGCGGGCAGGCGCTGCCGACCTCCGCCGCCGAGGTGTTCGCCGGCATGGCAGCGGTGTGGACGGTCTCGGAGCGTTCGGGGGCACCTGCCGCCGACATGATCCTCCGCTATGCGACGGCCAGGCGCGACGCCCTCGACGCCGACCGGGAGCGACGGATCGCGATGGCCGGGCCGCGAGCCACCGTGCGGGTGCTCAGCTGGCTGCCGCTCATCGGGGTGGGTCTCGGAATGCTCATCGGCGTCCGCCCCCTCGACCTCCTCACCGGTCTGCCCGGACAGCTGAGCATCGGGGGCGGGATCGTCCTCTACGTGCTCGGCCGCGTCTGGATGATGCGGATGATGCGGCGGGCGGAGCGCTGATCCCCATGGTCGCGGTCCTCGTCGGTCTCCTCGTCGGTCTCGGCGTCCTCCTGTGGTCGGGCAGGTCGGCGGGTCGGCTGCGCACCCTGCTTGGGGGAGGGACCGGTCTTCGGGGCGACGACATCGGCGGGCGCCCCGAGGGGGCGGTCACGGCGGGGACGGCCGCCTCGGCGAGAGGAGGGGGAACCGCCTCGGCGCGGGGAGGGGTGAGCGATGAGGAACTCGCGTTCGATCTCGACCTCGTGGCGATCTGTCTGACGGCGGGCCTGCCGATCCCCGTCGCCCTCACCCTCACCGCCGAGGCGACCGCGGACCGCTCGGGCCTGCTGCGGATCGCACGGGGCAAGACGATCGGCGGGGAGGACCTCGCCGATGATGACCGGCTGCGTCCCGTCCTCGAGGTGTTCGCCTTCTCCGAGCACACGGGTGTCGGTCCCGCACCGCTCATCGAGTCCGTCGCGGGGGAGCTGCGGGCGGCCTCCCGGCGGCGCCGGCAGGAGGCGGCCGCAGCTCTCGGGGTCCGTCTCGTCGTCCCTCTCGGGGTGTGCATCCTCCCGGCGTTCCTCCTCCTCTCGGTCGTCCCCGTCGTCATCTCCCTGCTCACCGATCTCACGACGGTGTTCTTCTGAGGTGACGACGGGGACGCCGAGAGCCGACGCGGGAGACTCAGCGCTTGGCCACGAGGGCGTCCGCTCCGGTCTGCACCGGGTTCACGGGCTTGGGGGCCAGGAGGATCGCGGCGGCGGCGATGAGCATGCACACGGTCCAGACGATCCCCATGGGCAGGTACTCTCCGGCGAAGACGACGGCCAGCGACGCCGCGACCGTCGGGGCGAGGCCGCCGAGGATCGACCCGATGTTGTAGGTGAGCGCGGTGCCGGTGAAGCGGACGGCCGGCGGCAGGTGCGCGGCGACGAAGGCGGCGAACGGACCGTAGAGGGCACCCTGGACGATGACGTTGCCGAGGAGGATCGCCAGCACGAAGCCCCAGACGGTGCCGTTGCTCAGCAGCGTGAGCACCGGGATCGCGAACACCGCTCCGGCGAGTGCGCCGCCGAGGAGGACCTTCGCCTTGCCGACGCGGTCGCTGAGGCGGGCGAAGAAGATCGTCGTGAACATCAGTGCCAGGGCCCCGCCGGCCTTGACGTAGAGGGAGTCGGACTGGTCGACGCCGTTCTGGTTGGCCAGGGCGAGACCGTAGACGGTGACGAGCTGCTGGGTGATGTACATCGCGCCGCACACGGCGATGCCGATGAGGATGATGCGCGTGTGCGAGCGGAAGACCTCGAGCAGAGGCAGCTTCCGGGCCTTCCGCTTCGCCTCGAGCTGTTCGATTAGCGGGGACTCGGTGACCCGGAGGCGGATGATGAAGGCCGCGATGACGAGGACGCCGCTGATGAGGAACGGCACCCGCCAGCCCCAGTCGAGGAAGTGGTCGCCGGAGATCTGGGCCATCGCCGCGACCGCGAGGGTGGCGAGCACGGCTCCGGCAGGACCCCGGCCACCGCGACGGCGCCGGCGAAGGCGCGGCTCCTGGCGGGAGCGTGCTCGACGGCCATGAGCGCGGCTCCCGTGATCTCACCGCCGACGGCGAAGCCTTGGACGAGGCGGAGGGCGACGAGGAGGATCGCCCCCGTGTAGTTGCCGTCCTGGGTCGTCGGCAGCAGTCCGATGCCGACGGTGGCGACGCCGATGAGGATGAGGCTGACGACGAGGATCGGCTTGCGTCCGATCTTGTCGCCGAAGTGCCCGAGGACGATGCCGCCGATGGGTCGGACGAAGTAGCCGACGGCGAGGGTGGAGAACGAGGCGAGGAGAGCACCCTGCGGGCCCAGGGAAGAGAAGAAGAGGGGTCCGAAGACGAGGCTGGCCGCCGTCGCGTAGAGCATGAAGTCGTAGTACTCGAGCATCGTGCCGAGGAACCCGGAGGCGAGTACGGTGCGCACTTCCCTGGGATCCGGAGTGGAGCCTGCCTCGGTGCCGGTGCCGGGACCGGTTCCGGGGTCGGGACGGGATATGGGATCGACGGGCTGGGTCACAATTCCTCCTTGAATCGTGCAGCGGGGACGGCTCTCTGCCGCCTGGTCGCTGTCGGTTTCCGGGCGCGGTCGAGCACGGAACGGCGGTGCGGTTCGGATCGTCGGTGCGGGTAAGGCGTAGGGCAGGCGGTCAGACGGCGGTGCGGGCCGGAGCGCGGAGGAGGAACTCCTCCCGGTCGCGGGCGATGACCGTGCGGCTGGCGCCGGCCGCCTGCAGCTGTGCTTCGATGTTCGGGCGTGCCGTGCCGGGCACGATGTGGTGGAGTGCGAGCCGTGCGACTGACGCTTCGTCGGCGAGCCGGAGCACGTCGGTCACGGTCGTGTGCGAACGCAGGTGGTGGGACTTCATCGCCCCTGTCGCCGGGTCGGTCGCGGCACCGTAGGTCGCTTCGATCCAGTCGGAGTCGATGACCTCGTGAAGCAGCAGGTCGGCGTCCTGGGCCAGAGCGACCATGTTCGGCGTGTACGTGGTGTCCCCGGAGACGACGATCGTTCCCTCGTCGGTCTCGAAGCGGAAGCCGAACGCCGGCGCCACCGGCGGGTGGGCGACCAGGGTGGCGCTCACCCGCACCCGATCGTCCTCGTAGACGGCGAAGGGGCTCATCACCGGCGTCGGGTTGTCATCCGGGTGGTAGCCGAGTCCCTCGGGCAGCGCGATGTCGGAGGCCGTGAACAGCTGCTTGGCGGTCAGACGCAGCCCGTCGAGGTAGCGGTCGTTGAGATCGGTCGCGAAGGCCCGCTGGAGGAGGTCGACCATGTCCGCGGTGCCGGGGGTCGGCTGCCGCGGATAGATCGGGGTGCGGGAGGCGGTCCCATCCGCCGAGGCGGCGAACGGTGACAGCGGCGGCGCCGTCCCGCGGTCCCCGGGTCCGAGGATCTGCACCGGGGTGCTGCGGGTGCCGCTCGTGCCGTAGCTGCTGAAGAGGAGCAGGCCTGCGAGGTCGGCGACATGGTCCGAATGCAGATGGGTGAGGAAGATCGCCCGCATATCGTCGAAGGCCAGGCCGACCCGAGTGAGATTGCGGCCGGTCCCGGCACCGCAGTCGACGAGATAGTGGGCGTCGCCGACGACGATCGCGGTGGCGATGCCCGAGGGCTCCTCGGTGGCAGTGGCCGGCCACCAGCGTGGGCCGCCGGCCACGCCCAGGGTGATGACGCGGGGGGAAGCGGTGGTGGGGGACATGTCGTGCCTCTCCGTCGAAGCTGGGGTGTCAGGATGCTCGGGAACCAACCGGGTCCGAGACTTCTCTCAGTGTGTCGTGGATCATAGAATCAATCCAATCAATTGTTCTTTGGATGCACATAGGAATTCTCAATGGGAGAGGTCACCCTCCGTCAGCTCGAGTACTTCCTCGCAGCCCTCGACGACGGCTCGATCACTGCTGCGGCGCGGACCTGCAACGTCACTCAGGCGACCGTGTCGACCGCGCTCAACGAGCTCGAGCGCAGCCTCGGCGTGACCCTGCTGGTGCGCAGTCGCACCGCTGGAGTCCACCCCACGGCAGCCGGCTCGGCCCTCGTCTCGCGCGCTCGCAGCGTCCTCGACCTCGCACGGGAGATCCCGGATCTCGCGGCGGGGGAGCAGTCGGCTCTCACCGGGACCGTGCGGGTGGGGTGCGTCTTCACTCTCGGGCCCTACCTGCTGCCGCGTCTCATCGGCGATTTCGCGCACGCACATCCGCAGCTCCACGTCGATTTCGTCGAAGGCGCCACCGGTGACCTGCGACGAGAGCTCGACGTCGGTCGCCTCGACCTTGCCATCAAGTACGCGGCGCAGCTGCCGAAGGGCGAATGGTCACAGGAGATCGTGCGCTTCCGGCAGACGATCATGCTCGCCCGCTCGCACCCGCTCGCGCAGGCAGAGCAGCTGAGCTTCCACGATGTCGCCGACCTTCCGCTCGTCATCTACAGCCAGCCGCCCTCACGCGATCGGGTCGAGGGCTTCATCCGGGCCGCCGGTGTCGAACCCGATGTCCGCTGGCAGAGCTCGAGCCCGGAGACCGTCCGGGGACTCGTGCGCCGCGGGCTGGGGTATTCGGTGGGCAATCATCGGCCCGGGGCCGAGGATCCGATGTCCGATGACGGCATCGCCTACATCCCGATCGCCGACCCGCACCCCCTCAACGCCGTCGTCGCCCTCTATCCGAAGGGACAGACCCTGCCGCGGCGGACACGGGCCGTCCTCGACTACTGCCTGGAGGAGGCGTCAGGGTGGGACTGGCTGGCGAGGTGATCATCTCCAGGGTCGGGCGATGTCCTCGGGTACGGCGCGGGCGGCTGCGAGGTAGTGGTCGCGTTCGGACCGGGGGACCATCGCGCCCCCGGTCAGCCACACGAGGTGCGTGGTGGTCTCGCCCATCGGCCAGGGGGCGTCGACAGTCGTCGCCCGCCAGGGCACGCTGAGACCGGCGGTCGCCGACGGCTCGACGGCGATCCCTTCGGCGTCGGCGAGGACACCGACGCCGGCCCTGATGACCTCGTCGTCGACCGAGGCGAATCCCGAGATGAGCGGCCCGATCCGGGGACCGATGAAACGTGAGGGACGGGCGACGGCGAGCCCGTCGGCGATCGTCGCTCCGCTCAGCCCGATGTCCTGGACGGCGATCCCGCTGTGGAGCCCCGTGCGCACGCCGAGGAACATCGCCGGGGCGTGGGCGGGTTCGACGAAGACGCAGTGGACGGAGTCGCCGAAGATCCGTTTGAGTCCGAAGGTCACCCCGCCCGGCCCTCCGCCGATCCCGCACGGAAGGTAGACGACGAGGGGGTGGTCGGCGTCGACCGTCACCGCGGCGGCCGCCAACTGGTCGCGCAGCCGCAGCGCTGCCACGGAGTAGCCGGCGAAGAGGCTCACGGAGTCCTCGTCGTCGACGAAATGTGCGCTCGGGTCTGAGGCGGCCGCCGTGCGACCGGCGGCAACGGCGGCCACGAAGTCGCCTTCGTGCTCGATGACCTCGACGCCGTGGGTGCGCAGCTTCTCCTTCTTCCACTCCCTCGCATCGGCCGACATGTGGACCGTGCAGGCGAAGCCGAGGGCGGCGGCGAGGATGCCGATCGAGAGTCCGAGGTTCCCCGTCGACCCGACGATGACGGTCCGGTCCCGGGCGATCGCACGGAAGGCACCGCTGCTGTACACGTCGGCGTCCGCGGTGTCGAAACCCGCGGCTGCGGCGACGGCCTCGGCGAACTCGAGGACCTCGTGGAACCCGCCGCGGGCTTTGATCGAGCCGCTCACCGGCAGCGCGTCGTCGCGTTTGAGCCAGAGCCGCCCGGGAAGGCGGGCCCCGAGACGGGCCCCGAGGTGATCGCGTGCGCCGGAGGCCGCGACGAGGGGTGACTCGATGATGCCGTCCGGGACCTCGGGAAACGTCTCTGCGAACCAGGGAGCGAAGCGCGCGAAGCGTTCGGCCGCGGCGTCCATCACCCGGGAGTCGACGTCGATGGCGGCAAGGACGTCGGCGCTCGGCGGCAGATCGTGGCGGAACCACGTCGTCTGCTGCCCCGAGGCCAGCGCGGCCACGACCTCGTCGCTGCCCTCTGCCGCGGGGTCTCCCCGATCGGGATGTGCTCCTGTGCTCATGATGGCAGTCCTTTCCCGAGGCGCCTCGGCGGTGTCCTCCCACCCAGCTTCCCACGGATCGGGGTGAGCGCTGCCCGTCGCAGAGGGCGAATGCCGGTGGGCTCGACGCGGGTCCGCGCGGGTGCGGCGAGGCGATTGATAGGGTCGATGCATGTCTTCTGTGACACCGACCTCCGTGACACCGTTCCAACGGCTGGCCGACGTCGAACAGGCCGAGCAGTACGCCGAGAACCTCTTCGTCGGCTCCTCTGTGCGGCTGCGTCCACTGCAGTCCGATGACCTTCCCTATCTCGAGCAGTGGTGGTTCGACCCCTCGATCGTCGTCCTCCAGAACACCACCGTGCTGCCGCGGCCCGAAGGCGGTGTGTCCGAGCAGTTCACGCAGTGGAGTGCGAACACCGACTCGAGTTCGGTGGGTCTGAGCATCGAACTGCTCGAGACTGAGGAGTTCGTCGGGCACGTCACCCTCTTCGGCCGCGACACGATCAATCAGTCGGCGACGCTGGCGATCATCCTCGGTCCCGAGTTCCACGGACACGGCTTCGGAGCCGACGCCGTGCGCCTGGCCCTGCGCTACGGGTTCCTCCAGCTCGGACTCAACCGCATCGAACTGCGCACATGGGCGTTCAACACCCGCGGCATCGCCGCGTACACGAAGGCCGGATTCGTCGAGGAGGGCAGGCGACGCGAAGCCGTGTTCTTCAACGGCCGCCGCCACGACGAGGTGATCATGGCGGTGCTCAGGGACGACTGGGCCGACTGAGGGCCTTCCGGTCGGGCGGCGACCGGAGCCGACCGGCGGCCAGAGTCGGCCGGCGATCAGAGCCGGGCGGCGACCGGAGCCGACCGGCGACCGGAGCCGACCGGCGACCGCGTGACTTGTGTCCGTTCTCCTGTGGAAGACGGTGCGACTCGTGTGCCACGGGTCTGTGGACGCCCAAACGGTTTCCACAGCCTCGGATCCGCCCCTCGACCCGGCCCGTGTGCCTCCTCCACAGTGGAGGACCGTTCGCAGAGCGCGCACGGTCATTTCTTCGAGGAGGAGAACATGAGCACAGACACCTCGACGACCCCGACTCCCGACGAGCCACCGCCGCAGACCCGGCCGCCCGAGGGTCCTCCGACCGCCGAGTCGCCGCTGGGTCCCGATGCCGAGTGGGGTCCGGACACCGGGGCGACGACGGCGGAGTACGCGATCACCACCCTCGCAGCGTGCGGCTTCGCCGCGCTCCTCGTCGTCATCCTCAAGTCCGAGCCGATCAAGGAGCTCGTCACCGGCGTCATCCAGACCGCGCTGGGCCTCGGAGGCTGAGATGACGGTCTGCGAGTACGCCGACGCGGAGCGCCGGGACCGGGGGACGGCGACCGCGGAGTTCGCCGTCGTCCTCCCCGCTCTCGTCCTCCTCGTCGTCGTGCTCGCCGGGGCCGCAGCGATCGGCTTCACCCAGCTGCGTGCGTTCGACGCCGCACGGTCGGCCGCCCGCGAGATCGCCCGGGGCGAACCTCACGCTGTGGTCGTCGATGAGGCGAAGAAGCATGCGGGACGCGCCTCGACCGTGCGTGTGGGCTCCGACGGCGGCTACGCGACGGTGACGGTGACCGTGCGCCTGCCCGACGCGATCTTCTTCCTCGACGAGGTCGAAGCGGCGGCGACGGCCCGGACCGAGGGCGGACGGCCGGGAGGGAGTGATCCGGGATGACGAACATCGTCATCGGACTCTGCGGGGTCATCCTCGGACTCGTCACTGCGATCGGGGCACTCAGCCAGGCGTTCGTCGCCCACAGCACCGCGCAGGCCGCGGCCGACCTTGCGGCGCTTGCCGCCGCCGACGCCGTCCGCGGCCTGGCGCCTGGGGACCCCTGTGAGGCGGCTAAGGAGGTGAGTGAGCGCAACGGGGCGGTCATGCGCGACTGTCGTGCCTCGTCAGCGGAGCAGAGCGCCTACGTCGAGGTCGCCGTCGACATCCCCGGGCCGCTTCCCGAGGTCAGGGAGAAAGCCGTGGCCGGGAAGTGACCTAGAGCACGGCCCGGAGCAGGCGCAGAGCGGCGTCCTTGTCGAGCGGTTCGTTGCCGTTGCCGCACTTCGGTGATTGGACGCACGAGGGACAGCCGTCGACGCACTCGCAGGCGGCGATCGCATCCCGGGTGGCACCGAGCCATTCCTCGATGACCTCGCTGCCGCGCTCGGCGAAGCCGGCACCCCCGGCCAGGCCGTCGTAGACGAAGACGGTGGCCATGCCCGTGTCCGCGTGCAAAGCTGTCGAGACCCCGCCGATGTCCCATCGATCGCAGCCGGCGAAGAGGGGCAGCAGACCGATCGAGGCATGCTCGGCGGCATGGACGGCTCCGGGCAGATCGGCCGCCAGCACCTCCGCGGATTCGAGGAGCGCCTTCGGGATCGTCCACCACACGGCTGAGGTCCGAAGGGTGCGCTCGGGCAGGTCGAGTTCGTGTTCGGCGAGGATCGTCCCGCCGCGCTTCGCCCGCATCCGATAGGCGACGACCTGGTCGGTGACGTCGACGGTGCCGCTGGCCACGCCGACACCCGAGGGCAGAGTGCGCTGAGTCGCGGTGTCGACGATGGAGATCTCTGTGAGCGAACGCGCCTGCGTTGTGTAGTCGACCTCCGCGCGGTCGACGAGGGCGATGTGCTCGTCGAGGTCGAGGTCCTCGACGAGGAAGTCCGTGCCCTGGTGGGTGTACACGGCTCCGGGGTGCGCCCCACGGTGCGCACCGGTCTCGTCGACCGTGCCGAGCAGCGTGCCTGTGCTCGCCTCGACGAGGCGGAACTGGCCGCCGCCTGAGCCGCGGATGTCCGACTGATCGGTCGCCGGTTCGTCCTTCGCCCAGAACCATCCCAAGGGTCGGGCCCGCAGGAGCTTGCGTTCGACGAGGTCGTCGACCACCTCGGCGGCATTGTCGGGGAAGTGGGCGAAGTCCGAGCGGGTGAGCGGCACCTCGGCCGCGGCCGCACAGAGGTGGCCGGCGAGGACGTACGGATTGCCGGGGTTGATGACACCCGCGTCGACGGGGGCGTCGAAGATCACCTCGGGATGGTGGACGACGTAGGTGTCGAGCGGGTCGTCGCGAGCGATGAAGACCGCCATCCACCGCTGTCCGGCGCGGCCTGCACGACCGGCCTGCTGCCACAGCGACGCGAGGGTGCCCGGCCACCCGGAGACGATGACGAGGTCGAGGCCGGAGATGTCGATGCCGAGCTCGAGCGCGTTCGTCGACGCCACCGCGAGGAGCCTCCCCGAACGCAGCGCGGATTCGAGGGCCCGACGCTCCTCGGCGAGGTACCCGCCCCGATAGGCGGCGACCTTTCCGGTGAGTGATTCGTCGACGAGCCCCACCTGCTCGCGCACGGTCGCCGCGAGTGTCTCGGTGCCGCGGCGGGAGGCGATGAAGGCGAGAGAGCGGAAACCTGCGCACATCGCATCGGTGAGGACATCGGCAGCCTCGGCCATGCCCCCGCGCCGGTCCCCGGCGGCCGAGAGCGGCGGTTCCCACAGGGCGAAGCTGCCCGCCGCGCGTGGGGAGGCGTCCTCGGTCACCGGGTGGGCGGGGCGGCCGGTGAGCCGGGCGAAGGCGTCATCGGGCTGGGCCATCGTCGCCGAAGCGCCGATGACGACGGGGTGGGCGCCGTAGTGCGCGGCGATGCGCAGCAGTCGGCGGAGGATGAGGGCGACGTGGGATCCGAAGACGCCGCGGTACCGGTGCGCTTCGTCGACGACGATGAAGCGCAGGGACTTGAACAGGCGCGCGAAGCGCTCGTGCTGGGGCAGGATCGCCCGGTGGAGCATGTCGGGGTTGGTGAAGACGATGTTCGCGTGTCGCCTCGCCCAGTCCTTCGCCGCCTGCGAGGTGTCCCCGTCGTAGGCGGCCGGACGCACCCCGCGGACGATGAGCTGCTCGAGCTTCGTCAGCTGGTCGGCGGCGAGAGCCTTCGTCGGGGCGATGTAGATCGCCGAGGCGGTGCGCAGACTGTCCCGGGTCGTCTGGATCGATTCGAGGACCGGCAGCCAGAAGCCCAGTGACTTCCCGGAGGCGGTCGGGGTGGCGATGACGACGTCCTCACCGTCGCGGGCGGCCTGGGCCGCCTCGACCTGGTGGCGCCACGGACGGTCGACTCCGATCGCTTCGGCCGCATGCCGCAGCTCCTCATCGACCCAGTCGGGCCAGTCCGACTCGTGTTCGACACGCTGTGGAATCTCGCGGAGGTGGACGATCCGATCGTCCCTGACACCGAACCCGGTCACGATGTCGTGGAGAGCGGAAGAGGACATGTCTCAATTATGTCCCAGAGCCTGCTGGCTAGGATTCACCTGTGACCGAAGAGACGCACCCCCTCACCGCCGACCAGCTGCCCCGAGCCGAACACCTCGGCGCCACCCTCTATGCGGCCGGGTACACCGAACCGTACCTGCGGCAGTTCTGGGGCGGTGCCGTCTCCGACGCGCTGACCCGCACCAACGCCGCCCCGGCCCTCCACCACTGCCGCAGCGTCCTCGACGACAGCCTCGTCGAGGTGATCGGCAGCGGTGCCGCCCGCCTCGCACCCGCCGAATCGGCAGGCGAATCACCCGCCGAATCGGCAGGCGAATCACCCGCCGAATCGGCAGGCGAGGCCGGGGCCGATGCTCTCCCGCCCCTGTCCGGTGACGAACGGCTGGCCGCGATCACCCTGGTCTTCTGGCTGCGCGAGCAGGTTCCCGCGATCGTCCTCGCCGCAGCCCTCGGTCTCGAGGCGTACTGCGCGGCCCGCGATCTCGGCCTCGTCGAGGAGGTCCGCCCCGACGGGACCAACCTGCGCGCCTTCGCCCCGTACGCGCTCACCCCGTACGAGATCCCCGTCGGCGTGCCCCGGGGCCTGCGCCGCGGCGATGAGAACCTCTACCTCGTCGCCGACCACGGCACGCTCACCTCGCCCGAGGTCCTTCCCGGCGACTTCGTCCTCGGCCTCGGCGGGGCCGGTCGCACGCTCGTGGCCCTCACCCCGCGCGAACCGGTGACCACCGCAGCCGACATCGGCACCGGCTGCGGTGTCCAGGCGCTCCTGCTGGCCCGTCACGCCGAGCGGGTCATCGCCACCGACATCTCCGCCCGGGCGCTGCACCTCACCGCGCTCGGGGCCGCGCTGGCCGGGGCGACGAACATCGACCTGCGCCAGGGGTCGCTGCTCGAACCGCTGACCGAGGACGTCGACCTGCTCGTGTCGAATCCGCCGTTCGTCATCACCCCGCGCACCGCCGCCGAGGCGGTCGTCCCCGACTTCGAGTACCGGGACGGGGGCATGAGCGGGGACCGCCTCGTGCGCGGGCTCTTCGCCGAGGTCCCTTCCGTGCTGACCGCCGGCGGCCGCGCGCTGTGCCTGGGCAACTGGGAGGTCACCGCAGATTCGTCGGACGGACCCGAGACGTGGGTGGTCGACCCGTCCACCTCGGTGCTCGTCATCGAACGCGAAGTCCTCGATCCGGTCGCCTACGCCGAGACGTGGATCCGCGACGGCGGCATCCAGCGGGCGAGTGAGGAGTGGAACGCGGCGACGGCTGCGTGGCTGGACGACTTCGCCTCCCGGCAGGTCACCGGGATCGCCTTCGGGTACGTCCTCATGCACCGGACAGATAACGATTCCCCAACTCTTTCGCCGGACGACCTGCCCTCCACCGAGGCGGCAGCGGTGCCCGCGCCCCGCGAGAAGGTCAGGATCACCTCGGCGCAGTCGACGAACACCCACGGGATCGGGGCGTTCCTCACCACGGTCGAGGAGCTGCGGTCGTGGCTGGCCCAGGCGAGCGACGAGGAGATCGCGGCGACCGCGTTCACCCGCTCACCCGACCTCGTCGAGCACCGTCACCACGTGCCGGGACAGGAGGATCCGACGTCGATCACGCTCGAGCAGGGGATCGGCTTCGGCCAGGTCTTCGACCTCGACACCGCGCTCGCGGGCTTCGTCTCCGTCGCCGACGGGTCGCTCACGCTGCGGCAGACGGCCGCCGCTCTTGCGCAGCTCCTCGACGTCGACGCGGCAGCCCTCGAAGCCCAGCTCATCGCCCAGGTCAGGGGCCTTGTCGGGGCGGGTGCCCTGCTCCCGGGCACCCCCTGAACCGGGTTCGCCCGGCCCCCTGCGCCGAGGCGGGGGAGGCGATCCGTACGCGAGCCGGTGCGCCCGCCCCGATGGAGAGGGCAGGGTGACAACAGTGTTACATTGGGCCGGATCGTCCATACTGTCGATCATCGCACCGCCGTGAGAGGAATGAGTGAACGTGGCCACAACCGAGAAGCAGCCCCGTCGTCTCGTCATCGTCGAGTCCCCGACGAAGGCGCGCACGATCGTGGGGTACCTCGGCGACGGTTATGACGTCGAGGCCTCGGTCGGGCACATCCGCGACCTGCCGACGCCGTCGGAGCTCCCGGCCGACATGAAGAAGGGTCCCTACGGGAAGTTCGCGGTCGACGTCGACAACGGCTTCGAACCCTACTACCGCGTCGACCCGGGCAAGAAGAAGAAGGTCACCGAACTCAAGCGCCTGCTCAAGGACGCCGACGAACTCTACCTCGCCACCGATGAGGACCGCGAGGGTGAGGCCATCGCGTGGCACCTGCTCGAGGTGCTCAAGCCGAAGATCCCCGTCAAGCGCATGGTCTTCCACGAGATCACGCCCGAGGCGATCGCCCGGGCGCTGGAGAACACCCGCGAGATCGACGACGCCCTCGTCGACGCGCAGGAGACCCGGCGCATCCTCGACCGCCTCTACGGCTACGAGGTCTCCCCGGTGCTGTGGCGCAAGGTCCGTGCCGGACTCTCCGCCGGCCGCGTGCAGTCGGTGGCCACCCGCCTCGTCGTCGAACGCGAACGCGAGCGCATGGCCTTCGTGCCCGCGGACTACTGGGACCTCGACATCGACCTCGGCCTGCCCGACGGGTCGAACCCGTTCGCCGCGAACCTCACCACCCTCGATGGATCGCGGGTCGCCAGCGGCCGCGACTTCGACGACAAGGGTCAGCTGAAGACGAAGTCCGCTGTCGTCGTCGACCAGGCGAAGGCCGAAGAACTCGCCAGTCTGCTCTCGGGCAGTGCGAAGGACGCGCTCACCGTCACCGCCGTCGAGTCGAAGCCGTACTCGAGGCGCCCGGCGGCGCCCTTCACGACCTCGACGATGCAGCAGGAGGCCGGCCGCAAGCTGCGGATGAGCGCGCGTCAGGCGATGCGCACCGCCCAGTCGCTCTATGAGCACGGCTACATCACCTATATGCGCACCGACTCCTCGGCGCTGTCCGGTCAGGCCATCTCCGCCGCCCGCCGGCAGGTCACCGAACTCTACGGTCCCGAGTTCGTTCCCGAGGCGCCCCGGCAGTACTCGAGCAAGCAGAAGTCCGCGCAGGAGGCGCACGAGGCGATCCGGCCTGCCGGTGACTCGTTCCGCACCCCCGCCCAGGTCGCGAAGTCGCTCAGCGGTGACGAGTTCCGTCTCTACGACCTCATCTGGAAGCGCACGGTCGCCAGCCAGATGGCCGACGCGAAGGGCAAGACCGCGACGATCCGCGTCGCCGCCGACCTCGGCGACGGCCATGAGGCGGGCTTCAGCGCCTCCGGCACCGTCATCACCTTCCGCGGCTTCCTCGCCGCCTACGAGGAGGGCACGGACGCGAGCCGGTACGACACGAAGTCCGGCGAGTCCCGTCTCCCGCAGGTCGAGGAGGGCCAGAAGCTCTCCGTCGTCTCCGTCGAGGCCGACGGCCACACCACGGCACCGCCTCCGCGCTTCACTGAGGCGAGCCTCGTCAAGCAGCTCGAGGAGCTCGGCATCGGTCGTCCCTCGACGTACGCCTCGATCATCTCCGTCATCCAGGACCGCGGCTACGTCACCTCGCGCGGCAACGCGCTCGTGCCGAGCTGGCTCGCGTTCTCCGTCGTCCGCCTGCTCGAGGAGCACTTCACCGAGCTCGTCGACTACGAGTTCACCGCCGACCTCGAATCCGAGCTCGACCGCATCGCGATGGGCGAAGAGGATCGCAAGGCATGGCTGGCGCGGTTCTACTTCGGAGCCGAGGGCTACGACCGGGAAGGGCTCAAGGAGATCGTCGACGACCTCGGCGACATCGATGCCCGTGAGGTCAACACGGTCCCCATCACCGATGGGGTGGCACTGCGGGTGGGTCGGTACGGTCCCTACCTCGAGGTCGCCTCGGCGGTCGAGGGGGAGGACCCCAAGCGCGTCTCCCTGCCCGACGATCTCGCCCCCGACGAGCTCACCGCCGCGAAGGCTGCGGAGCTCATCGAGAGCCAGGGTGACGGCGACCGCGAACTCGGCGTCGACCCGGAGACCGGGCACACGATCGTGGCGAAGAACGGCCGATTCGGCCCCTACGTCACCGAGGTGCTGCCCGAACCCGAGGAGAAGCCGAAGCGGGGTGTGAAGAAGCCCAAGCCGCGCACCGGGTCCCTGTTCAAGTCGATGGACGTCGGTACGATCGACCTCGAGACCGCGCTCAAGCTCCTCAGCCTGCCCCGCATCGTCGGCCAGGACGAGGAGGGCACGGACATCACGGTGCAGAACGGCCGGTACGGTCCGTACCTGAAGAAGGGCACCGATTCGCGGTCGCTGACCGATGAGGAGCAGATCTTCACGATCACCCTCGAGGAGGCGCTGAAGATCTACTCCGAGCCCAAGCAGCGCGGCGGCCGCACGGCCAAGCCGCCGCTCAAGGAGCTCGGGGAGGATCCGGAGACGAAGAAGCCGATGGTCGTCAAGGACGGTCGCTTCGGTCCCTACGTCACCGACGGGGAGACGAACGCGACCCTGCGCAAGGACGACGACGTCGAGTCGATCACGCCTGCCCGCGGTGCCGAACTCCTCGCCGAGAAGCGCGCGAAGGGCCCGGCGAAGAAGAAGGCACCGGCGAAGAAGGCACCGGCGAAGAAGTCCACGGCCGCCAAGACGACGGCGGCGAAGAAGACGACCGCCGCGAAGACCACGGCTGCGAAGAAGTCCACTGCCGCCAAGACCACGGCGGCGAAGCGGACGACGGCGAAGCCGAAGACCCCCTGAGGGGCGAGCACCTTCAGGGGAGACGGTCCTCCGGCTGCCTGCCCTGTGTGCGGTGCCCGCACAGTCCCGGGTGGAGCCGCCGGCCGCGCGATCGGGCGGGCGCGGACTGCCCGCGCTCAGAGCGCGTGCTTGGCGGCCTGCTCGGGCAGGGCGGCGAGCTCCTCGGGGGTCGGTGAGCTCGGCGTGAGCACACGGTCGCGTCCGTAGTAGGAGGCGAACGCCTCGGCGACGGCATCGACCGTGATCCCTGGGCTCACTTCACTGATCGACCCGCCCGTGGTCGGATCCCACGCGACGCCGAGGGCCGCCTCGACGTCGGTGAGAACAGCCCTGATCGGGTCGGGATCGGTGACGACGACCGAGGACGAGAACAGCCACGCCCCGGCCACGACGCGCTGCGCGGTGCCGATCGCCTTGATCCGGCCGGCGACGTTGACGCTGTACTCTCCCGGGCAGTACTCGCCGGGGATCTCTCCGACCCGGGCGTCGACGCCGAGGGAGCGGAGCACCTCGGCGTAGTCGGCGCCGAAGGTCGAGAAGCGCGTCGTCGTATCCGTGATGAAGGAGTCGCTCGGTTCGATGTGATCGATGACGATCGACCCCGGATGGTAGGCCGCCGCCCGCCCCCCGAGGCTGCGCAGAGCGGGGGTGAACCCGTGGGCGCGGGCGGCCTCGATCGCCGCGGGGAACCCCGGGAGGAAGCGGTCGCGGACGCCGAACGCGAGCGTCGGGGCCGGCCGGTAGATCCGCAGGGTCGCACCTCGGCGCCCGGACTTGACCGAGTCGAGGAGGACGCGGGCGAAGGCGAGCTCATCGACGGGGCTCAGACCGCTCGTCTCGACGACGTCCATCGTCTCTCGTCGGTCCTGGTCCTCGGATGCGCGCTCGTTCGTCACGGAACCAGAGTAGAGGACGCACATGCCCGCTGCCGCGTCCGACCCCGTGCGCTGCGCCAGTCGGGACGCGGCAGGGCCCCGACCGGCACTGACCTTCCAAGAGAGATGTCAGACGCTGCCGATAGGGTAGAGGCGTGAGCATGTTGACGACTACAGGACATCGGCTTCCCGGCGCACCCGGCCGGTTGGTCACCGAAACCGCGGTCTGGGGCGCTCTCATCGTCCTCGCCGCGATCAGCTACGTCGTAGCCGGCACCAACGGCTATCTCACGACGGTCGGCGGTCGCGCGTTCACGATGATCGGGGAGACGCTCGTGGCCGGGGAGTTCGACAACCTCGCCGGCAGCCTCTCCCTCCTCATCGTCTTCGTCCTCGCCGGGGCGGGCCTCTTCATCCCCGCCACCGTGTTCGCCCGCCGCGGTCCCGGGGTGCGCAAGCTCGCGCTGAGCATCGCCACCATCGCCGAGGCGGGCCTGCTCATCGTCCTCAGCCTCGCCCCCAGCGCGTGGCTGACCTGGGTCTGCGCCCTCATCCTCGGTGCCGTCATCGGGCTGCTCATGAGCCTGACCCCCTTCACCAACGAGAAGCCGTGGCGTCGTGTGGGCGTGCCCGCGACGGTTCTCCTCTTCCTCGCGTGCTCCTTCCAGATCATGGGCGGCCCCGCCGCCGGCACCCAGGCTCTGGGCTGGATGAGCCTCGCCGTCGGCGTCGCCATGGCCATCGGCGCCGTGATGATCTACCTCACCCCCGAACGCGCCCTCCACGCGGAATCGGCGACGACCGGAGCCTTCCCGATCGCGAAGGCGAAGGTCGCCCGGCCGCCGGCGACCATCGAGCGGCCGTGGGTGCCGACCGCGCTCTTCGCGGTGCTCGGAGCGGCATTCATCCTCGCGCAGCCGACCGCCGTCGAGCACGGCTTCGGCCAGGCAGGATATGCGCTCATCCTCGTCGTGGCCCTCCTCGGCTGGGCCATCGGGTTCGAGATGGGCCCGACCTTCGCCCCGGGCATGTCCCGGCCCCGCGTCTCGGCCTTCGCGCTCGCTGTCTCCGGAATCCTCCTCATCGCGACCGGCGCGATCGACGAGCTCTCGGGCAAGGTGGTGCTCACCGGAGCAGTCGCGTTCCTCGTCGGCATCGGTGTGCGCTCACAGGTCTACGACTTCTCCCGTCGCATCGGCGCTGTTGCCGGCGGTCTCATCGCGCTGCTCATCAACGCCGTCAACGTCACCGTCGATCCGATCGGCGCCGCCCCCATGTGGTCGCTGCCTCCTGCCGACGTCGCCTTCGTCCTCATCGGCCTCGCAGCGGTCGTCGCCGGCATCGTCGGCCTCTTCGTCTTCGACCCGCACGGCCTGCAGGGCCTCTCGGTCGACATCGTCCACGGCTTCCGCCCGCACGCCCACACCGACGACGCGAGCAGAGACGGCGTCGGGGCTCTGGCCGACCGGTTCGGCCCCGGCTTCTTCATCGCCATCGAAGGCGGCGACGGATCGGGCAAGAGCACGCAGATCGCACGGATCTCCCGGGCGCTGGCCGATGAGGGCTACAGCGTCGAATCGACCCGGGAGCCCGGAGGGACCGAGCTGGGCCGACAGATCCGGTCGGTGCTCTTCGACTCCGATCCGCCGAGCCCGCGCACCGAGGCGCTCCTCTTCGCAGCCGACCGCGCCCATCACGTCGCCTCCCTCGTCGATCCCGGCCTCGAGGCGGGCAGCATCGTCATCACCGACCGCTACATCGACTCGACCGTCGCCTACCAGGCAGCGGGCCGGGAGTTCGATCCGACGACGATCCTCGCACTCAGCCGCTGGGCGACCGAAGGGCTCATCCCGCACCTGACGATCGTCCTCGACATCGACCCCGAGGTCGCCGCCGAACGGATGAGCGCGCGCGGAGGCGCCAACTACCTCGACGAGGAGAGCCAGCAGTTCCACCAGCGTGTGCGCCAGACCTACCTCTCGCGCGCGCAGAAGGACCCTGAGCGCTACGTCGTCCTCGATGCCTCCGTGACCGCCGACGAGCTCACCGGGCAGATCCTCGAGGCCGTCCATGCGCGCCTGCCCCATACCCTGACCGCGGGGTCGGGTGGCGCGGCCGGTGCCGCCGAGGCTGTCGATGAGTCCTCGAAGAAGCCGGTCACCGGCGTCGCCGAGGAATCGGAGACCATCGTCCTCGGAACCCCCGGCGCGCCCGGAACCGTCGGTGCTCCCGAGGCCTCCGCCGCGGCGGCCGCGGACGATCCCGATGCGCCGTCCACCGGCGCGCCCGATCCGCCGAGCCCAGGGGTGGATCACCGGTCGAACGAGAGCGAGTCAGCGGGAGACGACGAGGCCGACGAGCGGTCGCGCTTCATCCCCGTCTCCGACGAGCGCGTCGTGCCGACGGCGCGTCCCGATGCCGAGGCGGACGGCGTCGCGACCGATCGCGTCGACCTCGGCGCCGACCTCAGGGACGACCGTCCTGACGAGGCGGACGTCGACTCCGCCGCAGGCAGGAACGACGAGGCTGACGGCGAGGACGACGAGATCGTCGTCATCGAACGCGAGAAGCCTGCTGCTGGTCGGAACGTCACCTCGACGACCGATGCCCGGGCGACCGAGCGCGAAGCCGCCGAGCGCGGGGACAGCGATGAGCCGAAGCGGTCCGCTGACAAGCCGGGCGATCCCGGGGAAGCGGCGACGACTGTGCTGCCGGCGCAGCGATTCACCCCGAGGGCACCGCTCACCGACGAGGATGACCCCGATGAGGCGCCGACGAACGTCATCGACACCTCGGAGGCCCGGGGACAGGACCGGTCGGCCGACGCCGCCGACGAGGCGGAGACGACCGTCCTGCCTGCGCGCAGCGCCCGGCAGACGAGCCGGGAGCGCCTCCAGGCGCAGGCCGAGATCGAACGCCAGGCGCGTGAGCGGGTGCGTCGACAGCGTGAGCGCAACCGCTCCCGCGGTAACGGGCCGGAGGGAAGCCGGTGAGCGTCTTCGACGAACTCGTCGGCCAGGACGATGTCGTCCGCCAGCTCGAGTACGCCCTCCACTCTCCGGGGGCGATGACGCACGCGTGGCTCTTCACCGGTCCTCCCGGGTCGGGGCGCTCGAACGCCGCGCGCGCGTTCGCCGCCGCGCTCATCTCCGGGGGAGAGGCTCCCAACGAGGTGACCGATCGTGTGCTCAAAGGTCACCACGAGTCGCTGACGATCATGTCGACGCAGAAGTCCGTCATCGCCATCGACGAGGTCCGCGATCTCGTCGGCACTGCACAGTCGGCGCCGGTGAATGCGCCGTGGCGCGTCGTCATCATCGAGGACGCGGACCGGATGACCGAACGCACCGCCAACGTCCTGCTCAAGGCCATCGAGGAACCGCCGCCTGCCACGGTCTGGCTGCTCTGCGCGCCGAGCCCGATCGACGTGCTCACGACGATCCGGTCCCGGTGCCGTCCGGTGCGGCTGCGCATCCCCTCGCGCGAGGCCGTCTCGACGCTGCTCATCGAACGCGACCACGTCGCCCCCGAGCGGGCGCGCTGGGCGGCCGCGGTCGCCCAGAACCACATCGGGCGGGCCAAGCACATGGCGCTGAGCGAGACCGCTGCGGACGAACGGCGGAAGATCCTCGACATCCCCGGCAAGCTCACCTCGGTGGGGGCGACGATCCGGTTGGCCGGTCGCATCGTCGACGAGGCGGCGGAGACGGCGAAGGCCCGGGTGGAGGAGCGCAACGCGAAGGAGCGCAGCGATCTCATGGAGACCCTCGGCATCGCGGGGGAGAAGACCGTGCCCCCGTCGGCCAGGGCGCAGATCCGCAGGCTCGAGGAGGAGCAGAAGCGGCGGTCGGTGCGGGCGCGCAACGATGAGCTCGATCGGATCTTCCTCGAGCTCATGAGTCTCTACCGGGACATCCTCATGTACCAGCTGGGGATCCGCGACGGGTGGATCAACGCCGGTGAGGACGAGCTCATCGCCGAGCAGGGCAACAGGGACACCGCCGATACGACGCTGCTGCGCATCGACGCCATCGCCGAGGCGAGGCGACGCCTGCAGACGACGATGTCACCGGTGCTCATCGTCGAATCCGCGTTCGTCCTGCTCTCGAATCCGTGGCTGGCCGCGGACCGGGACGGCGCAGCCTGACCGACCTCGGATCAGTCCTGCACAGCGTGGGGCTGCTCAGGCTTCGTCGAGGATTTCGCCGACGAGGGCGGCGGTGAGTTCGACCCGGCGCGGGATCCACAACTGCAGGGCGTGCTCGGTGCGAGCATGCGAACCGCCGCCGACGGTGCCGAGCCCGTCGAGCGTGGGCGTGCCGACTCCGGCGGTGAAGTTGCCGTCCGAGCCGCCGCCGACGGCGACCGAGCGCAGCGGCGGGTGGCCCAGGGTCGAAGCGAGGCGCTGCGCTCGGGCATAGAGGGCCATGGCCATCTCCTCCTCGAGCGGTGCGCGGTTGATGCCGCCGCGCAGGTTGAGCTTCGCTCCGGCGACGGACGGGGTGAGGGACCGCAGTTCGGCGTCGATGCGCTCCTGTTCGGACACGGTCGCGGCACGTGAGTCGATGCCGACGACCGCCTCGGCGGGGACGGTGTTCGTCGTCGATCCGCTGTGCATGACCGTGGGGACGACGGAGGTACCGACGGCCGGGGCGTGGAGGGCCGCGATCCGCACGACTTGGTTGGCGATCTCGACGGTGGCGTTGATGCCCTTCTCGGGTTCGACTCCGGCGTGGGCGGCCAGGCCTTCGACCTCGAGGGAGTAGATGGCCACCCCCTTGCGGGCGATCTTCACCGAGCCGTCGGGGGCTCCGCTTTCGAAGACGAGGGCCGCTTTCGCTCCGCGGGCCTCGTTCTCGATGATCTCGCGCGAACCGGGGGAGCCGAGTTCCTCGTCGGCGGTGATGAGGATGCTCACCCCGTCGAGGCTGCCGCGTTCGGCCCGCATTCGTGCCATGGCGTAGAGGGCGATGAGGACCCCGCCCTTCATGTCGTCGGCGCCGGGGCCGCGGACGACGCCGTCGACGGCGGAGTAGGGGAAGGTCTTGAGGGTGCCGGTCGGCCAGACGGTGTCGTGGTGGCCGATGAGGACGACCTCGCGAGGGCCGTCGCCGAAGCGCCAGAGCAGGTGCGGGCGTGAGTCCGTCTCGATGACGTGCGGCGCCGCACCGAGGAGTCCTGTGCCGATGCGGGAGATGAGGCGGGCGCTGCGGGCGAGCGCCTCGGGGTCGTGGGAGAACGATTCGCATTCGATGAGCGCTTGGAAGTCGCTCATGAACTCTGTGGAATCGAACTCTCTCACGGACTGTGCCTCTCTTCTGCTTTCAGATCGTCCTCCCAAGGTTAGCTGGTCAGCGGCCTGTGATCCGTGTCGCATGGGAGTCGGGCGCTGGGCGGCTGATCCGTCCGGCTTCCGAGCACGGCGGGATTTCCCTGGATGAATGCGCTGATCAGAGGGCTTCCCGTCGAGGTGAACACGTCCCCGCGGGGACGTCGCTGACTGGGCTTCGCCGTTTTGACCCTGGGCACGGACATTGGCTAGAGTTGGTGCGGTTGCCGCCTTAGCTCAGTCGGCAGAGCGATTCACTCGTAATGAATAGGTCGCGGGTTCGATTCCCGCAGGCGGCTCGGTGACCAGGCCGGATACTCAGGTATCCGGCCTTCGTCATATCCGAATGACACGATTACGCCACGCTTTGTGTCCGGGCGATGAACGCGTCGAGAACCCCGACAACATCGGCAGGACCGCGATTCTCGTGCTCTATGTAGTGCTTGCTGGTCACGCCCACCTCGGAGTGCCCAAGCTGCTGTGAGGCCCCCTTGAGGTCCGACGAGCGGTAGACCTGCGTAGCGACAGTCTTTCGGATGGTGTGCGATGTCACCCATGACAGATCCACACCGTCGGCCATCTCGCGAACCTGCCGAAAACGCGCAGCGTAGTTGTTCTTGTCTAGCCAGGTGCCGACTGATGTGGGGAAGATTGCACCCGAGTCGGGGACTCTGTCATGCCCCGGGGATAAACGAGGCAGGGAGATTGGAAGAAGGAGTTTCTCTCTTGCCAGTGAAATACACCGACGAACTCAAGGCTCGTGCCGTCGAGCTCGTCATCCATGCCCAAGCCGATCCCGAAACTGCGAACGGAGCCATCACCCGCGTCGCGAAGGAACTCGGCCTGAGCAAAGTGACCCTGCGGGTTTGGGTGCGCAAGCACAAGGAATCCGGCAAATCCACGCCGACTGAGTCAGTCGACCTGGAAGCGGAGAACCGCCGGCTGCGGGCTGAGCTGGCCGAAGCGAAACGAGCCAACGAGATCCTGAAGAGAGCGTCGGCTTTCTTCGCGGCGGAGCCAGGCCGCCCATCGAAGTAGTCGTTGATTTTATCGACGACAATCGTCACGAGTTCGGAGTCGAGCCGATCGTGCGCGCCCTGAAAGGGACTGCTGCACGGATTGCTGTGAGCTCGTATTACGCGTACAAGAAGCGCCCACCCTCGGCACGTGCGATCAGAGATCGGGAGCTCATGGTCGTCATCAGAGACGTCTATGAGGCGAACTATTCCTGTTACGGGGTGCGGAAGATGTGGAAGGCGATCAACCGCGGCTACGCCGACCGTTTCGGTGCGGTGGCCCGCTGTACGGTGGAGCGGTTGATGCGTCGGTTGGGCATCGACGGGGTCCGGAGGAAGCGCAAGCGTCCGAAGACGGTCTCGGCCCGGGCTGAGGAGTGTCCGGACGATCTCGTTGAGCGTGAGTTCACAGCACCGGGCCCGAACCGCGTCTGGGTCGCCGACATCACGTACGTCCCGACTCAGGCTGGGTGGGTGTACACGACGTTCATTCTTGATGTGTTCCATCGGGAGATCGTGGGCTGGCAGGTGACGAACCATATGCGGGAGTCTCTGGCCAGAGACGCTTTGACGATGGCGTTGGCGGCGAAGTATCGGGTTGGTGAAGACGTGTCCGGGCTGGTGCATCACAGCGATCGCGGGGTTCAATTCCGGTCGATTCGCTATGGTGAGGCCCTCGCGGAGTCAGAGATCGTCGCGTCTGTGGGATCGCGTGGGGATTCGTTCGATAATGCGATGGCTGAGGCACTGAACTCGGTGTAGAAGGCTGAGTTGATCGACCGTAAGGTGTGGTCGGGGTTGATCGAGGTGTTGGCGAAGACGCCTGCGTGGGTGGCCTGGTACAACCAGTCCAGGCTGCACTCAGCGATCGGGTACCGCCCGCCGCTCGAGGTCCATTCGGAATGGAGCAACCTGTCCGCGACAACACCCGCAGCTGCAAGGAAACCAAGAAAAGGAACCTCTACGAAACCCGGGGCTTGACATTACGAACCGAGGCACTGACCTACGCCCCGTCGCTCACACCGAGCGGCGGGGCCACCTTTGATGCCTTCCAGCGCGGCGCTACACCGACAGGTTCGAGGTGACGTATGGTGATACAGAGATTCGTGTCAGTGACGCGTGGAATAGTCTCTTTGACCAAGGCGCTCTTTGAGAAACCTACAGGAGAGAGGGGGACGGCGATGGCTGAACTTGTTTACCAGGCCGCAAGGAGAGAAGCCAAGCGACTCCTTGACACGGTGTGGAGTGGCAACTATCCGGTCCGCATGAAGCCCTTCAACTCAGAGGTGGGGGCGCAGGCTTACGAAGCAGACTTGGGCGACGATCTGTCTGGCGTTGTCTCGAAGGAAGCTGGGAAGCCAGCAAAGATCGTACTCAACTCCCGACACGTCAAGCGCCGGAACCGGTTCACGTGGGCGCACGAAATTGGGCACATAGTTGAGCGTCGCGAACTTGCCGACGACGACGACTATTCGTTCGAAGAACTGAAGCGGAGCACCGACTACGATCTGCATGAGTTCTTCGCAGACGAGTTTGCCGGAGCTTTGCTGATGCCTGAGGCGAAGATCCTCGAGCTCAAAGAAAGTGGTTACACACTTGCAGAGATGGCTGAGTTCTTCGACGTTTCCGTTGACGCTGTTTCGAAGCGTCTGCAGCGCCTGAGGAAGCACCCGAGGTGAACAAGGCGAGCGACGACTCTCTCGGGGACGCCCCGGCGGAAGAACTAAAGACCAATGTCAATCGCTCGGAAAATGTGTCGGACCTTGCCGGCGAAATTGCACAAGGAGTCAAGCAGCGCAACGGTCAGCAGAAGATTCTCTTTGTGGGAGTCTGTTTTCTCGTCGTCATCAGCTTTTTGCTGACTGTGATTCTCGTTTTCATGCTAGGTATAGGGAACATGGAATTGACGGCATCCGGTCAGGTAGCTGCGATCGCGGCATTCGGCGTGCAGCCGTTCATTCTAGTCGGCGTCCTCACGTCGAACGTTTACCGAGGCAGCCCCTTCGAGCTCAGCGATAAGTCAAACGGCGCCAACTAACGTGTCACCAAAGGCCTCGGCGATGTCAAGGCGTCGAAGCAACATGGGGCTCGCCGGCGAGCAGTCGAGCGAATGCCTCGGTGGGCGTGAGATAGCCCAGTCGGCGGCGGGGTCGATTGTTGATCTCCTCGGCGATGGTGGTGAGGTAGGGCTGGTGATCGGGGATCACCGTGCCCTTGGGCAGATACTCCCGGTAGAGCCGGTTCGTGTTCTCGTTGCTGGGCCTCTGCCAGGGCGAGTGGGGATCGGCGAAGTAGACCGGCATCGCCGTGGCCAGGGAGACCTTCGCGTGCTGGGCCATCTCGCTGCCCTGGTCCCACGCCAACGATGCCTTCATCATCTCGGGCAGGTCGTTGAAAAACTCGATGACCGCGTCAGCGGTTGGCTCGGCGTGTTTCGAGGGCAGGGCCAGCAGCCCGGTGAACCCGCTCATCCGCTCCACCAGCGTCGCCGCGCACGAGGTGCCGTTCTTCCCGATGATCAGGTCACCCTCCCAGTGCCCCGGCACCCGACGCTGGGCGGCGTCCTCACCTCGCTCCGCGATCGGGACCATACCTACGATTGGGCCACCGCGCGTCCGCCCGGTCGTACGTGGTCGGCGCTTGGTCCGCTTGGACTGCAGGAAGATGCCCTTGCGGGCGAGCTCACCCTTCGGGATTGCGTAGATGTACTGGTAGATAGCCTCACCGGAGACGGTTCGGCCGCGTGCGTCAGGAGAGTTCGCCATGCGTTCAACGGTCGGGTCTGTCGCCTCCAGACGCAACCGGCCCGCTATCTCGTTCGGCGTCCAGGACGCGGCCAGGTCGGCGTCCACCCTCGCCTGCAGCACCGGATCCCCCGCGACCTTCCGCTGCTGCGGGCGAGCTCGCCGACGCTGCGCTCTGACGTCTGCGGTCACGGCCTGGTAGCCGCGGGTCTTCGTCGAGTTCCGGTGAAGCTCCCGCGAGATCACCGACGGGCAACGCCCCAGGTGACGGGCGATCCTCCGCACCGACCAGCCCGCTTTCGAGGCCGCCGAGATCTCCGACCTGTCGCTGAACGACAACCCCACCCGCGCCATCTGCACACTCCACCGATCAGACCCCCGCCGACCGGGAGTGTT